>CAYPAM010000222.1:0-2500 GCA_964408715.1 uncultured Lachnobacterium sp. | reverse complement strand
GGAGAATCTTATGTCATACGTATATAAAACAAAAGGAACCTGCTCCACACAAATCGAGCTGGAATTAGATGGTAACGTCGTTCACAATGTAAAATTCACCGGAGGCTGCCATGGCAATCTTCAGGCAATTCCAAAGCTTGTAGAAGGACTTACTGTTGAAGAAGTGGAAGCAAGAATCAAAGGAATTAAATGTGGATTTAAGAATACCTCATGTGGCGACCAGCTGGCTATTGCCTGTCGCGAGGCTTACGAGGCTGCCAATTCATAGATTATTATTTCCATATCAGGAGGTTGTCGTTTCGGCGACAGCCTCTTTTTTTGCGCATTTTTCTCTCTTACGGCTCATATGTTATTAAGAATCAACATAAGGAGAATTCCTATGAGCAGTATTGCAGGTTTTTTTCAACCTAATACCATTTATTCCAAAGACAACGAATTCTGCATAAAGACCATACATGATATGTCCAAAAAACTATATCACCGAGGTCCGGATGAACAGTCTTATTACTATTTCGCACACGGAGCTTTTAACCAGAATTTCCTGTTAGCCGGATATATTCCGAGCCAGTATACCCACGAAATTCAACCGCTTACCATCACCTATAAGGATAACTCGTACACATTGCTCTTTGATGGCTTTATCAGCAACGGCGAGGAAATTGTTAAAGACCTTGAGGAGCATCAGATTTCCACCAAGGATATCTCTATGGAAAAGCTTATGCTTATGTCCTTTCTTACCCACGGAACGGATTTTGTGAAACGTCTCCGAGGTGCCTTCGCTCTCGCTATCTATGATGAGGGCTACAACACCCTGCATCTATTCCGCGATGCACTGGGGCTTCGCCCTCTCTTCTATTGCAAAAAAGGACATACCCTTGTCTTTGCTTCGGAAATCAAGGCACTCTTCTGTTATCCAGAGATTTGTCCTGTCCTAGACTCCGAAGGACTGACAGAGCTTCTAAGTCTCGGACCTGCACGCAAGCCTGGCAGTGCTATCTTTGCCGGAATCTCCGAGGTAAAACCGGGACATTTGGTATCCTTTGGACGCGACCTCTTCTGCGAGGAGGCTTTTCATCGCTTCGAGATTCACGAGCATACGGATTCCTTCGAAGATACGCAGGAGCATATCAATGAGCTACTGAATCAATCTTTGGATTCTTTAAAAGCCTCCGTCATGCCTACAAGCTGTTTTCTGTCTGGTGGATTAGATTCCTCTGTGGTAACAGCCAAGCTTGCTTCTGCGTCAGACTCTCCACTTTCTACATATTCTCTGGAATTTGCAGACAGTGTACAGTATTTTAAGTCCAACTCCTTCCAGCCGGCCTTAGATGCACCGTTTGTTCGTGAGATGGTCAACCACCTCGGTACCTCGCACACCATCTATAGCTGTGATAACGACGCACAGTTTCGATTCCTGAAACGCTCCGTGGAAGCGCATGACCTTCCTGCTATGGCGGATGTAGATTCCTCGTACGTCTACTTCTGTGAACGCGTTGCAGCACAGCACAAGATTGTTTTCACAGGCGAATGCGCCGATGAAATTTTCTGTGGGTATCCTTGGTATCACAGTACGAGTGGTGACCCGAAAACCTTCCCTTGGTCTACCGATTTGTCTCCGAGAAAATGCTTGTTAAAGGACGATTTAATTTCATTAATTCCATTTGAAGATTGCGTACGCTCCGCTTATCTGGACACCTGTAACGAGCTTGGTATTGACGGCGAGAACACCCCGGAAGAGCTTGTACACCAAAAGACCTTCTACCTCACCGTGCGCTACTTCATGCAGACACTTATAAACCGTGGCGACCGAGCTGCTGCTATCAACAGCATGGATGCACGTGTGCCATTCGCACATCAGGACTTGACCGAATATCTTTTCAACGTTCCTTTTGAGATGAAAGCCAAAGATGGTGAGCGCAAGTACCTTCTCCGCGAGTACGCCAAGAATCTCCTCCCAGAGTCCATCCGACTCCGCAAGAAGAGTCCATATCCGAAGACCTACGACCCTGGCTACGAATCTCTCATAAACACAGAGTTCCTCTACCAGCTCTCCAAACCATCCTGTCCGCTCCATGAGCTTGTCGACAAGGATAAAGCAGCCATCTTCTGCCGCCAGACAAAGGATCTCGGACGCCCATGGTATGGTCAGCTTATGGCAGGCCCACAGCTTGTCGCACACTACCTTCAGATTCTATACTGGCTCGACATGTACAAGGTCGACATCCGCCTGTAATCGCGCTTCCTAATAA
Organism: uncultured Lachnobacterium sp.; assembly: GCA_964408715.1. Lineage (GTDB taxonomy): Bacteria > Bacillota > Clostridia > Lachnospirales > Lachnospiraceae > Roseburia. Next base: position 251 of record CAYPAM010000222.1, on the reverse strand, counting down.
GAAGCTATTGCTTTTGCAGTGTCCACTGCTTTGTTTGGGCGTAGGCAAAATAACATCTTGTCTACGCCCAAATCATGCAACAGGTACGTTCCCTGAATAATCCTTAGCGGATAGGAAGTTAATTGCTACGCAATTCCGCTCGGGCGCGAAGAGTTCGCAAGCGAACTCTTACTCAGTTTTCTTATCATGTAGCCCGCCACCACCTCCCCCTTGCCGTGTTTGTTATAGGAAAATGCCATAGTCCTTAAAGA
>CAYPAM010000221.1:0-2501 GCA_964408715.1 uncultured Lachnobacterium sp. | reverse complement strand
GGTTTTTTCTGGAAAAGTCAATTGTAATAAGTAAAGGTATGGTAAAAAATACATGAAAAAAGCAGCATTGCATAATTTGGGCTGTAAGGTGAATGCTTATGAGACAGAAGCTATGCAGCAGATGTTGGAAGAAGCAGGTTATGAGATTGTCCCATTTACAGAAGAAGCAGATGTATATGTTATAAATACTTGTTCCGTTACCAATATGGCGGACCGCAAATCACGACAGATGCTTCACCGTGCAAAGCACAAAAATCCGAATGCGATTGTCGTTGCAGCAGGCTGTTATGTGCAGACCAAGGAAGAGGAAGCAATCGCAGATGAATCGATTGATATCATCATTGGTAATAATAAAAAGCATGAGCTTGTGGCAAAGCTGGAGGAGTTCTGGTTAAGTCGCACAGAAAATAAGCTGCAGGCAGGCGATTGTGCTTGTGAATACAAAATCGACGCAGTCATTGACATCAACGAAGGAAATCAGGAATACGAAGAACTTTACATGGACAAGCCTTCGGAGCACACAAGAGCATTTATCAAGGTACAGGATGGTTGTAATCAGTTCTGTAGCTACTGTATCATCCCATATGCCAGAGGTCGTGTGCGAAGCCGTGACATGGATAGCGTGTTAGAAGAGGTGCATCGATTAACTGAAAATGGATATCAGGAGGTAGTGCTTACCGGGATTCATCTAAGCTCTTACGGCGTGGATACAGGAGACAATCTGCTTCATCTGATACAGGAGATTCACAAGATAGAGAAAATCAAACGTATTCGTCTGGGGTCTTTAGAGCCGAAGATTGTAACGGAGGAATTTGCGTCACAGCTTAGCAAACTAGAAAAGGTATGTCCACATTTCCATCTGTCCCTGCAAAGCGGCTGTGATGCAACTTTGCAGCGTATGAACCGTAAGTATTCTGCCGGTGAATACAAGGCAGGCTGTGATATGCTTCGCAAATACTTCCCGCATCCGGCGATTACTACGGATGTCATCGTAGGATTTCCGGGAGAAACGGATGAGGAATTTGCGACGACGAAGGCATTCTTAGAGGATGTTCATTTTTATGAAATGCATATCTTCAAATATTCAAAGCGCCAGGGCACAAGAGCGGCAGTTATGCCAAATCAGGTGCCGGAAAACATCAAGAATGTTCGAAGTGCAGCACTCATAGAATTAGGTGATAAGATGTCAAAGGAATTCCGCGATGACTATCTGGGACGAGAAGAGGAAGTGCTTTTTGAAGAGAAAGCAGTGATTGACAGGATTCCATATTATGTGGGATATACAAGAGAATATGTCAAGGTGGCAAAGGCTTCTGAGGTTCCACTTGATAATCAGTTGATAAGAGGAACACTGACCAAAGCATTAAGTGATGAAGTGTATCTCATGGAATAAAGGTTGTTTTTTTTTGCTGAGTAGTTTACAATAGATGAATAAGCGTGAAGGAATAATGAACAAAAGCAAGGGCGTGATATTATGCAGAATTTAAGAAACACACAATATTTCAAAGTGGAAAAAGAACCAGTACTGGAAGTAAAGGATGTCCTGAGAATCGTTTTTGAGGCGATGAAGGAAAAAGGCTACAATCCGGTAAATCAGATTGTCGGATACATTATGTCCGGTGACCCAACCTATATTACCAGCCATAACAATGCCAGAAGTCTGATTATGAAGGTGGAGCGGGATGAACTTGTAGAAGAGATTCTCAAATCTTATATTCAGACAGAATTTGAGGACTAACAGATGCGGATTTTAGGCTTGGATTTTGGTTCAAAGACAGTTGGTGTAGCGATGAGCGACGAACTGCTTATTACTGCGCAAGGAGTTGAGACTATCTGGCGTGATAAACCGGGTAAGCTCCGTCAGACCTTGGCCAGAATTGAAGAATTGATAAGCCAGTATGGCGTGGAGAGAATCGTACTTGGTTTGCCAAAGAACATGAATGACACCGAAGGCGAACGCTGCGAGAAAACAAGAGAATTCAAGGAGATGCTTGAGAAACGTACCGGCCTTGAAGTGATTCTGTGGGATGAGCGCCTTACAACAGTAGCTGCGAATGAAGCTATGATAGAAATGGGTATTCGTCGTGAAAATCGAAAAGAATATATTGACCAGATTGCGGCAATATTTATTTTACAGGAATACTTGAATTATTTAGCAGATAATGCGAAAGCATAGGAGAGATACGAAATGGAAACAGTTAGATTTACAGATCCGGATACACAGGAAGTTGTAGAATTTATAGTAGAAGAAGAAACACAATTAAACGGAAACAAATACCTCTTAGTTTCTGAAACATCAGAGGAACTGGTATTTGATGCATACATTTTAAAAGAGATAAAGGATGAGAACGATGAGATTACTTATCAGGTGGTAGAAGACGAAGTAGAATTCATGGCACTGGCAAGAATCTTCACCGAGCTCTCCGACGAAGATACTGATATTGAATATTAGAACGGAAAATTTAAGACGGAGGATTTATGTCAAATAACGAAAAACAAAA
>CAYPAM010000220.1:0-2509 GCA_964408715.1 uncultured Lachnobacterium sp. | reverse complement strand
TCAGCTTCTGTAGCGTCTCAACCAGTTCGTCCACGGTTTCTTCCTTACCATCACGAATATCCTGTGCAACACATGTCTTGATATGATTTCCAAGAAGCACCTTATTAAAGCTGTTCAGCGCAGACGTTACCGCTGACACCTGCACTAAAATGTCCGTACAATAACTGTCATTTTCTACCATCCCCTTGATTCCGCGAATCTGTCCCTCGATGCGCGACAGACGATTGATAAGATCCTTATATTCTTTCTCTGAGCGCTCCTTGTGTTTTGCACAATGTGGACAGTTGGTTAGCGTCATCTCTTTTTCTATTCCCTGATTCGCCATATCTACCCTTCCTTTTATCCAATTTCTGTTATTTTAAATGTTTTTTTGCTATTTATACCCTTATAATATACCCCCTAGGGGTATAAGTCAACGATATTTATCTTTCCCTATGGCCTGATATATGATAGAATGGTATATATGTCGAAACTAATCTATTGGGGGAAGATTATGTTTAAGAAAATTGGTGTAATCATTTGTGAAGCAACTGCCACATATCAAACAGAGATTTTAAAGGGCATCAACAGCCAGGCTCATAGCCTTGGGTATGATGTTCTTGTATTTGCTACCTTTATTAAGGTAAGCTATTTTGACCATGTGGAGCATGGAGAACGCAATATTTTTAACCTGATTAATTTTGATGAACTAGATGGTGTCATTGTTGTTGGGGATTCACTACGGATTCGTGGACTGAAGGAAGAGCTATTTCCTCGTCTGCAACACGAATGCTCTTGCCCTGTAGTGTTTATCGATTCCACCAATGACATGGGCTTTGATAACATTACGACCAATGACACACTTTCTTTTGAAGAGATTACAGATCATTTGATTGATGTGCACGGATGTCGCAAGATTCTGTTTTACAGCGGCCCATACGAAGTATCCTCCTCGCAGACTCGATACGAAGGATATAAGAATTCTCTGAAGAAACACAACATGGATATCGACCCTGATTACGTTAGCTTTGACGGAAACTTCTGGATAGAAAGTGGCGAGCAGGTTGCAAGGGAGATTATAGAAGGAAAACGCCCTCGCCCAGATGCGATTGCTTTCTGTGGCGACCATATGGCAATTAGCGCACAACAGACCTTTCAGGCTGCTGGTTGGAATATACCAAACGACATCATTATCACGGGATACGATGCGATTGACCAATGCCTAAAGTGTACACCTCCAATCACATCCTGTTCCCCTCCAATTAGTGCCGCAGGTGCTAATGCTGTGATTAGCTTAGATGCCAAAATCCGTGGCATCACACCAACCGCCTGGATTACTACACGTGGAAGATTAGAGATTGGCGGAAGCTGTGGATGCTGTGAAGATGCACACTATACCAAGCGTATTTACTACCGCAATGAGACGAGTTTGAAATACGAGGAGTTCCTTGATAGCAGTATGATGGAGTCCTTGGCAGAAGCCGATGACTTTGACTTTTTACTTACGAGAATTCATTATTTCTTGTTTTTGATTCAGGATTGGAAGGAATTCCACCTATGCCTTTGCAACAATTGGCTAAGCTTCGACGCACTCAGTAACACGGACGGAACATTTAGCAACGGATATCCGGATAAGATGGTTCACTATATCAAGTCCACCTCTGATGACGGTCGCATTCTACAGGATGTATTTAATACCAACTGTATGCTTCCAATCCTGCGCGAAGAGCGTCCTGCTCCAGTTACCTACTATTTTGTTCCGGTTCACATGAATTGGAAATGCTTTGGTTATGCGGTATTATCTTATGGTAACACCAATAAGGTTTTTGACATAAACTTCAAAAACTGGATACGTCACATCTCGAATGCGCTGGAATATTTCCGCTTGCAATCACGCGTATCCAACATGGCGCTCATCGATGTGCTTACCGGTGCCTATACACGTATGGGAATCAAGCAGCATATCAAGGTACTGCTCAATCGTATTCATGATACAGACCATCGTTTTCTCGTTATGATGGTTGACTTGGATAACCTCAAATACATCAATGACTCCTTCGGTCATCAGGCTGGCGACCAGGCAATCTGCGAGATTGTGAATGCGCTTCACTCTGTCACGACAGACATGGAGATGTGCGCGCGTATCGGCGGTGACGAGTTTGTGATTCTTGGCTGTGATAATTATAGCGATGACCATATCGATAAGGTTACAGAGAAGGTTTTTGCCAAACTAGCTACTGTCAATGAAATGCAAAAATACCCATTTGATCTCTCTGCCAGTATTGGTGGTGCCATCGGCACCATTTCCGAGGCTCAGGAGATTGATTCGCTCTATCAAATCGCCGACCAGCAGATGTATTCAATGAAAAAGGAGCACCACAAAAATAACACTTCCCAATAAAAATAGGCTGTTGCAAAATGGATTTCACGTCCATGGAGCAACAGCTTTTTTATATTTTCTCATAATGTAGCTTGCCACCTCCCCCTGCCGTGTTTGATAGAAAAACGCACATATTCCTAGAAAGAGCTT
>CAYPAM010000219.1:0-2515 GCA_964408715.1 uncultured Lachnobacterium sp. | reverse complement strand
TATTCATCTCTTCTGCGATTTCTTCTGGAGATGGCTCACGACCAAGCTCCTGAAGAAGCTGTCTGGATACACGGATTAATTTGTTGATGGTCTCAACCATATGCACTGGGATACGAATTGTTCTGGCCTGATCCGCAATCGCACGTGTGATAGCCTGACGAATCCACCATGTCGCATAAGTAGAGAACTTATATCCTTTACGGTAATCGAACTTCTCAACTGCCTTGATAAGACCTAAGTTACCCTCTTGAATCAAGTCGAGGAATAACATACCACGTCCAACATAACGTTTTGCAATACTTACAACCAGACGAAGGTTTGCTTCTGCAAGACGCTTCTTTGCCTCTGCACCAAGGTCTACATCCTTCTGCAACTCCCTGATTTCCGCCTGTAGCTCTTCGGTATCCTCTGCTTCGCCTTCTTCAATACGGCTCTTTAATAACTGAATCTTCTCTGCTGCAACCGCACCAGCTTCCATCTTCTGAGCCAGCTCAATTTCTTCCTCTGCACTTAATAGTGGAACCTTGCCGATTTCCTTTAAGTACATACGAACTGGGTCTTCTACGCTTACACCGTCTGGAACGGACAGGTCGATTTTCTCCATCTCGATTTCAACATCATCTTCTTCAGATAAGATGATTTCATCGTCATCATCGTCATCGCTAATACGAAGTACGTCGATTCCGTTATGGTCGAGATAATCCAGCACCAATTCCATTTTCTCAGCATCCAGTGGCATATCCTTGAAAAACTCATTGATTTCCTGATACTCTAAGATGTTTTTCTTCTTTTTACCGAGGGCAAGAAGCTCTGTTAACTTCTCCTGAAACTTCACTTTCAGGTCTTCTTCCAAGGCTGCTTCTGTTTTTTCTACTGCTTCTACTTGTTCTTCTTTTTTCTTTGCCATTTTTGATTCGTCCTCTCAGGTTATTTATTATTTTGTCCTTAATTAATGGAAATATGCAATTTTTCCAGTTGCTGCAAAGCTTTACGGTCCTCGATGTTGCGCATCATAGCATTCAAATCCGATGGGTCCGTGTGCTCGCTGCGATAATTGATCGCGTTTGTTTTGATACGGATAATTGTTTCCTTCAATGCCTTCTCCATGTCACTCTGTGTCTCCACCTGATGGATACGCGCATTGAACAGGCCTGCGACCTCCTTCTGCTCCTCCTCATCCTCAAACATACTGATGATTTGGGCTGGATTCGCTTGTCCTTGCGACTTGTACTGCTCGTACACGGTCTGCGCCACCTTGTGATACAACTCTTCCGTAAAATCCTCTGGTGTAATCAGCGAGGAAACCGTGCTAAAAAGCCGCGCATCCTCAATCAGCCAGGTCAAAAGGAGCTTCTGGGACTGCTTCATGCCGTCTTCCTTTTTCTTCTTCTCCTGCACACCGCTCTTAAGCTGCGTCGGTTTGCTGACCACGTCACCCTTTAACGCAAGGCTGTTGACCTTCTTTCGCATGTCATCAAAACTAAATTTGTATTTTTGCGTCAAGGCTTCAATGTAATTATTTCTCTCTAACTCATCGGAAAACTCCAAAAGCCTTTTCGCTATTTCATTATAAAATGCGGATTTTGAGGTCGGGTCATTCATATCATATTCGCTTTCCATCATGCGAATCTCAAACAGGAAGCTGTTCTCTGCCTCGTCGATTCGCTTCTGGTATTCCTCTGCACCAAGGGCTTTGATAAATTCATCCGGGTCCTTATATGGCCGCATATTAATAATCTTGGTTACAATTCCAACCTCCTTTAGGATTGGAATCGCACGAAGTGCCGCCTTCACACCAGCACCATCGCTATCATAGGTCAGATACACTTCCTTTGTATATCGCTTCAAAAGGTTGGCATGTCCACTCGTCAGTGCCGTTCCAAGCGATGCTACCGCATTGTCAAAGCCTGCCTGATGCAAGGCAATCACATCCATGTATCCTTCGCACAGAAGAATCTGGTCCTTCCTCGTGCTTCTTGCAATATTGAGTCCGTACAGGTTACGGCTCTTATCGAACACCTTGGTTTCCGGAGAGTTTAGGTACTTCGGCTCACCCTCACCCATAACTCGTCCACCAAAACCAATCACGTGATTATGCACATCCATGATTGGGAACATTGCTCGATTCCAAAACTTATCGTGACCGCCACGCACCTCATCATAGGTGATAAGACCGGTTTCCTTGAGAATCTCGTCTTCATATCCCTTGCTTTTAAGGTACTTATACAGGTCATCACTATATTGATCCGAATATCCCAGACCGAACTTCTGCATGGTCTCATCGGATAGCTCTCTGTTCTTAAAATACTGATACGCCTTCTGCCCACGCGGATTGCGAAGAAGCGTGTAGAAATACTTCGCCGCCTCCTTGTTAATCTCTAGGAGCAGTGCTCTCTTATCCGCTTCTCTTTTTTGCGCCGCGGACATCTCCTGCTTCGGCAAATCAATTCCCACCTTGTCTGCCAGCGTCTGCATCGCCTCGCCAAAGGTGAAGTTCTCATACTGCATCAAAAAG
>CAYPAM010000218.1:0-2564 GCA_964408715.1 uncultured Lachnobacterium sp. | reverse complement strand
AACGCTCCGCTAAGGATGCGCACCTTTCGGAGAGGAATTTAATTGCTGCGCAATATCGCTCGGGCGCGGAGAATCTCGCATGCGAGATTCTCTGCTCTTAAGAAAAGGGAACGCAAAATCAGTTAAGGGAAGAAATTGCTTTCAGTATATCGTAGAGAGAAGACTGGAAGAGATTACAGCCTTCGTAGACTGTATTATCAATTAGTGAATAGCAGGTTCCACTAGTGGTAAATTTAATGGAGCATGAATTTTTGCAGCTGCTTGCAGATAAGGGAGCAAGATTCGGCTTCTATTTCCACTATATGCCGGTTGGAAATAATGCTGTTCCAGAACTCATGCCAACATTAGAGCAGAGAAAATATATGATTGAGCGTATTCGTTATATTCGTTCAGACAAGTGTGACATACCATTTTTCCCGATGGATTTCCAAAATGATGGAGGAGCAGTAGGCGGATGTATTGCGGGAGGCAGAAATTACTTCCATATCAACTCAGCCGGAGATGCAGAGCCTTGTGTATTCATCCATTATTCAAATGCGAATATACATGATCACTCTATTTTAGAGATTTTGCAGAGTCCGTTATTTATGGAATACCGCAAAGGACAGCCTTTCAATAAAAATCATCTGCGTCCATGTCCAATGCTGGAAAATCCGGAAATTCTGCAGGAGCTTGTACATAAGACAAACGCACACAGTACGGATTTAGAGTCACCGGAAGCAGTGGAGCATTTATGCGGAAAATGCACGGAATATGCTGCAAAATGGGGTCCTGTAGCAGATGAGATCTGGAATAGGGCAGAGCACACGATACCTAAATATCAGAATTATGCGCCAGAAAATGAAGAAAAGTAGTGCGTATGGAAATGGAGGAGATTTGTCGGTAAACGAGTTCTACACAATGCTAAGAGAAGGAAAGTATGCCAGTACATCACAAATCCGACCTGATGCGTACAGAGCTGCTTTTGAACCATATTTGCAAAAAGACATGGATATTTTGTATCTGGCATTTTCGTCAGGTATGTCGGGAACAATAAATTCTGCCAGATTATGCGCAAGAGAGCTGGAAGAAGAATATCCGAACAGAAAAATATATTGTGTTGATACTCTTTGTGCATCGGTTGGAGAAGGCTTCATTGTAAGAGAAGCAGCCAAAAAGCAGATAGAAGGAATGGAACTTGAAGAATTAGTAAGCTGGGTTGAGAAGTATAGATTAAATGTTTGCCATTGGTTTACGGTAGACACATTCCAACATCTGTTACATGGCGGAAGAGTGTCTGCGGTATCCGCTGCTGCCGGAACGGTGTTGAATATAAAACCATTACTTCATGTAGATGAGGAAGGTACCCTTAAAGTAATGGAAAAGCCGAGAGGACAGAAAATGGCATTAAAGGCGAAGCTTGAACGCATGGAAAAAGGATGGAATCCTCAGCTTGGGAAGTTAGTAGTGGTTGCTTGCGCGGATTGTCCGGATGTTGGGAATGAATTGTGCGAGCGGGTAAGAGAAAAATTCCCGGAAGCAGAAATTATTATGGCAGACATTGGCCCTGTGATTGGAGCACATACAGGACCGGGAATGTCAGCGGTCATCTATTGGGGAGATAACCGATAGAATCGTAATCATAAAAGGAGCAAAAGGCTCTGGTTTCTATTGAAAGATAGACACCGGAGCCTTTTTAGTCAAATAAAGAACCGTATAAAACTACAGAAAGACAAGCGCAAAACGTATTTACATTTTCCATATTTTGTGATAAGTTTATCTTGTGAAAATTTTGAAAAAATTGGGAGTTATCCAATTAAATTATTTTATGGAGGTTATATAAATGGCACGGAAAGTTCAATTTGTTGAAACTGTTTTACGTGATGCAAATCAATCTTTGATTGCGACCCGACTGCCCTATGCTAAGTTTGAACCTATGTTGGAAACTATCGACAAGGCAGGCTACTATGCTGCAGAATGTTGGGGCGGTGCTACTTTTGATGTATGTTTGCGTTATTTGAATGAAGATCCATGGGAGCGTTTGCGCAAGATTCGCGAAAAGATGCCGAATACCAAACTGCAGATGCTGCTGCGTGGTCAGAATGTGCTGGGTTATTCTCATTACCCTGACGATTTCGTTAAGTTGTTTGTTGAAAAAGCTGTTGAGAACGGTATCGATGTTATCCGTATCTTCGACGCGCTGAATGATGTTAATAATATGAAGGTTGCGATGGAAGCCACCGTTAATGCCGGTGCTATTGCGTCCGGTACGATTTCGTACACAACTTCTCCGGTGCATACACAGGCTAAGTATGTGGAGATGGTTAAAGAACTGAAAAGAATGGGCGCTTCTACCATTTGTATTAAAGACATGGCGGGTATCATGGGTCCACAGGAGGCTTATGATTTGGTATCAGCCATTAAAGATGCGGTTGATTTACCGGTTGACTTACATACGCACTCTACTACAGGTATGGCTTTCATGACATATCTGAAGGCTGTTGAAGCAGGATGCGACATTATCGACACCGCTATTTCCCCATTCTCAGGAGGTACTTCACAGCCTGCAACAGAGACCATGGCTT
>CAYPAM010000217.1:0-2591 GCA_964408715.1 uncultured Lachnobacterium sp. | reverse complement strand
ACTTAACTACCATAAGTGCGATTCTAAATGTAATAGCATCCTCGAAAACACGCAAATCCAAGCCTGTGCTCTTCTGTAACTTATCCAGTCTGTACACAAGTGTATTGCGGTGGATATACAACTGTCTGGATGTTTCTGATACATTCAAGCTGTTTTCAAAGAATTTATTAATCGTTGTGAGCATCTCTTCGTCAAAATCATCTGGTGATTTGCCGTCGAAGATTTCCTTGATGAACATCTTGCAAAGCGGAATTGGAAGCTGATAAATCAAGCGTCCAATGCCGAGCTGTGAATATGCAATAACATCCTTATCTTCAAAGAAAATCTTACCTACATCGAGTGCCATGCGGGCTTCCTTGTAGGAACGGGATACTTCCTTTAACTCATTTACAACCGTACCATAGGCAACATGTACGTGGTTCTCCGTATCTCCACGGAACAGATTGATGATAACCTCGGCTGTCTTGCCCAGATCTTCATAGGATTCATTCTCTGCCAATTCCTTGACAACGATGATATTCTTCTCATCTACTGCTGTGACGAAGTCCTTTGACTTGCCTCCGAAAAGACCACGGATTTTCTCTAATTCGTTTCCATCCTTGTCGCGATTTGTCTCTACGATAAATACGACACGTTTTACTTCTGTTTCAATATGCAATTTCTTCGCGCGGTTATAGATATCTACCAGAAGGAGGTTATCTAACAAGAGATTCTTGATAAAGTTATCCTTATCAAAACGCTCTTTGTAAGCCACCAAGAGATTTTGAATCTGGAAGCTTGCAATCTTACCAATCATATATACATCTTCGCTGTCGCCATATGCCAACAGGACGTACTCCAGCTGATGCTCGTCAAACACCTTGAAGAACTGGCAGCCGGCTACCACCTGACTATCTGCAGGAGAGCCTACGAAGCTCTTCGCTGGCGCAACAAACTTGTCTGCATCCTGGAAGGTTGCTGCAAGAATCTTGCCCTCCACATCGATTACACACAAATCCGTTCTTGTAATTGTTTTTAATCCATCGATTGTATTCTGAAGTATTTGATTGGAAATCATATTTTTTATCTCCTTTTTTGCGTTTTGCATAAATACCACTTATTATTTTAATGCATAAACACAAAAAAAGAAAGAGGAAACGTGCATTTTTTATGCATTTTCTCTTTCTTTTCATGCTAAATATAGTAATATTTTACTAAAATTCCTTTTTATATTCCTGAAAACCTTCTCCAAGAACTTCTCTGACGTCAGACACGATTACGAACGCGTTTGGGTCTACCTCGTTCACAAGATTCTTTAAGTTGACCAGCTCCTTCTGATTCAGAATGCACATCAGCACACGTTTATCAGTCCCCGTGTACATTCCGCGCGCTTCTAACCCGGTAAGTCCTCTGTCAAGGTCTTTTAATATCCTCTGTGCTACAATTTCATGCTTATCTGAAATAATATACGCCGCCTTGGAATAGTTAAAGCCTTCTACAATCACGTCTGCAACCTTGGTCTGAACTACAATACCGATAATCGCATACAGGGTTGCGCGCATACCGAATACCATGAAGCCCATGATAACAACCGCTGCATCAATCACCTGCAGAATCTGCACGATGGAATAATGGCGAATCTTAAGCTGCACCAGCGCAGCCACCATATCGGTACCACCGGTTGTTGCTCCAACCTTGATTACAAAGCCGATACCCGCACCAGCACAAACGCCACCGAAGATAGATGCTATCATGTAATCCCCGTCCGGAAGATCCATTACCGGAATGATATATAACCAGACAGATAACATAATCGTACCAAACAGGGTCTTTCCGATGAACTTCCTGCCCTTTAGAAAATACGCCAGAATAAATACCGGAACGTTTAGTGCAATATTGGTAAGCCACAGTGGGATTCCGCCTTCAACCAGGTTCATCGTGACATGCTTCACAATAATCGCAAGTCCGCTAAAGCCACCGGTTACCAATCCAACCTGGTCATAAAAGCATTGGATACCAAACGCCAGAATTGCAGTTCCCAATATAATCATAAAGTAATCATATGTTTTGCCATGTGTTCTTAATCGTGTCATATTTACCCTCTTCGTCTATATTTATCTATTATAATATTCCCTTAGCCACACCAAGTATATCACAGGGGCTTAATTTTCTCAAGCGCCCTAATTGTTCGACATTTTGCGACAATTTTCTTAATTTTTTTACATTTGAAATGTCAATTGCATTTTCAAAATTTTCCTAAAAATAGCAAAGTTTATAAAATCTTAACAAAACAGCTGTTCTTTTTTCGATGTTTTTTCGTAGTGGATTTTATGGCGATTTTTGTGGATAACGTGAATAACTTCGTGCATAACTCGATTTTTGGGGCTTTTTCGCCATTAAAATGTGGATAACTTTTCTTGGCACATTTTATAACTTGTCCAGCTTTTTTTGTCTTTTTTTACCAATTTGTGCAAGTTGCACATTTCTTACTTTTTTGCTGTTTGCAAGGTTTTGATTATCTCTTTCATTTGCGTATTTTTTATATTATTTTCCCGCAAATTAAATTCCTCTCCGCGAGGTGCGCATCCTTAGCGGAGCGTTTTTTGCGTCAT
>CAYPAM010000216.1:0-2596 GCA_964408715.1 uncultured Lachnobacterium sp. | reverse complement strand
CAAGAGCATTAGCGATACAAAGATTGCGCTCAGCATGAAGTTTGATGATGAAAATCCATGGAAGGATGCAGCAACAAAGTATGCAGTTGGTAACGTTGTAACTGGTAAAGTTGCTCGTATGACTGACTTCGGTGCGTTCGTTGAATTAGCTCCTGGTGTAGATGCATTATTACATGTATCTCAGATTTCTAAAGATCATGTTGAAAAACCGGCAGATGCATTAGCTGTTGGACAGGAAGTAGAAGCAAAGGTTGTTGATTTTAACGAAGAAGAAAAGAAAATCAGCTTAAGTATCAAGGCTTTATATGCTCCTGAAGAAGTAGCAGTTGAAGAAGTAGTAGAAGATGATGCAGATGTAGCTGACGTTAATATCGAAGAAGTAGCTGCTTCAATTGAAGAATAGTAAGATGAATAAAGGGGCTGTCAGTAAGTGGCAGCCTCTTTTTAAAAACAAACGAGAAGAGTTGGGGGAAGTATAATGCTTGATAATTATGAGTGGTTTAAAAAGGAAATTTTGAAATTAACGAAGATTGATTTGAATTTCTATAAAGAGAAGCAGATGCGTCGTCGTATCGATACACTTGTAACGAAAAACGGTGCAAAAAGCTATGAAGAGTATGTAACATTGATTAAGAAGGACAAAGTGCTGTTTGAACAGTTTGTTAATTTCCTTACTATCAATGTGTCGGAATTCTATCGTAATACAGACCAGTGGAAGCTGATGGATGAGACGGTTATTCCCAAAATTTTAGAGAACAATCAGCGTCAGATTAAGATTTGGAGTGCGGCTTGTTCTACTGGTGATGAACCATACTCGCTTGCGATGGCGTTTTCAAAGCATGTGCCATTGTCTAATATCAAGATTCTTGCAACAGATATTGATAAGCAGGTTCTCGCGCATGCGCAGGTGGGATTATATAATGCAAAGAGCATTGCGGGAGTTCCGGATGACATGAAGAAGAAATACTTCACACAGGTTGGAACTTCTTATAAGATTGCTGATGAGATTAAGAGGTGTGTAGAATTCAAGGAACACAATCTGTTAAAGGACATTTATCCAAAGGATTTTGACCTCATCCTCTGCCGTAATGTAGTTATCTACTTTACAGATGAAGCGAAGGATATGATTTATGAGAAGTTCTACGAATCATTGAAGAAAAAGGGCGTTCTGTTTATCGGTAGCACGGAGCAGATTAGCAACTATAAAGACATCGGATTTGAAAGATTAAGTAGCTTTTATTTCCAAAAACCAGAATAAAAAAGTGGCTGTTGCAACAGCCACTTTTTATTTGCCCTTAGATTTCAGTGCGTTTTGGAAGATGTGATCTACGTAACGGCGTAGCATGATGTCGGACGACATGAAATCCTCCGTGAGTTCAAAGTATGTGATTTTATCCTTATGCTCCTTCCGGAATACCGGACTCATGATAACGTCGTACTGTGGCAGAAAACAACCGCTTTTTCGGGTGTAGCAGTTGCAAGCCTTGGCGCGTTCGCGATATTCTTTATCAACAAAGGAGGCTACGCTTTTATGAATTGCGAGGTCTTCCTTTGGCAGATAGAAATATTCCTTGTAATTGGAATGGAAATACCTTAGCTCGCCCATATGGATAGGGATACGCACCCTAGTAACGTCCTTGTTAATGGTAAAGTAAAACCCGTGTTGCTGATGAGATACGCGTTTTGGAACCGGATAATCATTTTGTAAAGTGATAATCAGCTCCTGACGCTCGGCACCTTCATAAGAAGTAAACGTCGATACTTCGGTTGATTTTACAGAGTATGCACCATTTAATACCTGATAATAGGTCAGAATCGGCATCAAATCTAGCATTCCGGTTACGTCATCATAATTATGAAGTAAGAGAAGCTTTTCGTCATCCATAGAATGGGTTTTAACGTAATCCTCGTAAACGTTAATTAGCTCGCCACCGGAAAATATGTCGTCGCGGTGAATTCCAAGGAAGGTTTCGATGGTTTTTTGCTTATAATTTTGCTGTTTTAGAAGGAATTTGATATTGCCAACTAATTTATATATGTCAAGATACTGATAGCTCTTAAAGGCTTCGGGAATGTTATAACTATCGCATTTGGCTTTGATAAAAGGAATGTCGAATCCAATTCCATTGAAGGTGATAATGGTGTCAAATTGACCGAGAAGCTCCATGAATTGTAAGAGGACTTCCTTTTCATCGGATTTGTTTTCTGCGAAAAATTGATGAATAATAAGGCTTTGACCACTGCGGTACATACAACCGATTAAGTATATGGTTGAAGTGGCAGGAGAGAATCCGGTTGTCTCAATATCAAAAAAAACAGATTTTTCTGTAAAAAGCTCATCTGTAAGCATGCTTTGACGGATATATAATTGCTCTTTTTGAATGTTCTTCATGGATTTCCCCTCCTTTTTTGTAAGAATAAAACAATTTATAAAAAGTATACCACAAGTATGTAAAAATGTACAAAAAATACTGTGCAAAATGTGACGAATAGTGTTATAATTGTAGCATGCAAATCGTGTGTGTTTGCGCAATATTAATAAGGAAAGTGGGGCACGAAAATGGGTCTGAAAACATTTATCGGTGGCGTTCATCCT
>CAYPAM010000215.1:0-2605 GCA_964408715.1 uncultured Lachnobacterium sp. | reverse complement strand
GTCAATCACATCGCTATCCTCTGTAAAAGCAGCAGTTTCATCAGGAGTCTTTAAGAAATCTGCTACCGTTACCTCAATGCCTGCCTCTACACGACAGACCTTATAGATGACACTGCTTTCATAGGTATTGAATCCTACGACGCCGGCAATCACGATTACCAGAAGCACAGCAGCAGCTATGATACCAATGAACTTCTTGTCCAAACCAGCCTTTTTCTTCGCGCGTCTTGGAACAAAGTCGAATTTCAATTCCGTCTCTTCCACCGTCACCTCCGGAATAGACTCAATGTTGATTTCCGGTTCTGCTATCATCTCAGATTCATCCGCCACCATTTGGGATTCGTTCGCCATCAGCTCAGCTTCATCCACTGTCACCTCTGGGATATCACTTATGCTGATTTCAGCTACTTCTTCCGTCCCCTCGGATTCATCTATATCCAAATTGATTACTTCTAGTTCGAGCTCCTGTGTTCTCTTTGATGCTCTCTTCTTTGTACTCTTTCCCTTAGTAACCTTGTTTGTCACGTTATACCTCCACTAAACAGTCAGCTTATACTGCTCGCACAGCATAGTTACAGTCATTGCAATTAAGAGGTAGTCAATCTCATATGCTCCCATCAGCTTGAAGTCTTCCTGACTGTACAACTGCTTCATTTCGTTAATATAGTTTACGTCGAAAATTCCATACTTCTTAATCAGCTCATCGCTTAAGAAGTCAATTCCAGAAGGCTTCTTAATCATAGAAGACATGCCTGGTGCCTGGAATGGGAATTTCTTACGTTTTAAGATTTCGTCTGGAACAATGCCCTCGCCAGCTTTCTTCAGGATGTACTTTTCATTCGCACCCTTCAGCTTGTACTTGTCCGGCATTGTTGTTACAAACTGCAATAGCTCTGCATCCAGGAATGGATGACGTCCTTCAACCGAATGCGAGAAAATCATACGGTCGCCGTGCTCGCCCAACAGATGGTCTGACAGACGCAGCTTGTAATCAATATAGGAACGTCTCTTCTGAGAGCTTAATCCCTCTAAACGTTTTACGTTGATTGGACTTTCTGCCCATGCGGAAAACTTGTCGATTTCGCCTCTTACATCCGCGCTATACACCTTCATATGTGTCTTACGGATTTCCGGATGATTACGCTCGAAACGGAAGTATGGATCTCCCCATAAGCGTTCGTTTATCTCACACTCTTCCTTTGACATGTTGCCTTTTTGCATATTACGGAACAGGTCAACCATATATCCAACATAACCACAGAAGAACTCATCGGAACCTTGTCCGGTCAGTACTGCCTTTGCCGGGGACTGGCTTACAAGTTCAGACAGCATAAATGCTGCTACGTCATAGCTTTCCTTAACTGCACTTTCGGCATGGTAGATAACCTTTGGAAGGTTCTTCCAGATTTCTTCCTCTGCAACCTTAGTGCTGTAATGTGTAGACTGCACACATTCTTTTACGATTTTCTGGAAACGGCTCTCATCCAAGTCCCCCGCACCAATTTCCGCAGAAAATGAATAATAGCTGTTTAACATGAATTTGCCGATGTAACAAGCCACAATTGAGCTGTCCAAGCCACCGGATACATAGAAGCCGATAGGCACATCCGCAATCAGTCTTCTCTGAATCGCCTTCTTTAACAATTCACGAAGATTCTCTACATAGTATTCTTCTCCCTTATCCTCTTCCTCCGGACTGTAGATAAGGTCCCAATACTCAATATCCTGAATATCCTGTTCCGGGCGAATCAGAAGCATATGTCCGGCACGTAAGGAATAGATACCATCAAAGAACGTGGTTGGTGATACAATACCCGGATAGTTCATTAACTGGTCTACTGCTTTTAGGTTCAGCTTACGATTGATTCCCGGATATTCCAGAATCGCCTTGATTTCAGAGCCGAAAATCACTCTTTCATCTGCCACCGTATAGAACAGTGGACAAATACCAATCTGGTCACGCACAAGAATCAACTGCTTCTTTCTTTCATCGTATAACGCGATTGCAAACTGCCCATTTAAGTACTTTGGAAAATCCAAGCCATATTCCTCATAGAGATGGATAATTACCTCTACGTCAGTATTGGTTCTAAACTTATGCCCCTTTGCCTGCATTTCCAGACGAAGCTCCTGATAGTTGAAGATTTCTCCATTACATACCATGGCAATCATCTTGTCTTCGTTGAAATGTGGCTGCATACCGTTATTTAAGTCTAAGAAGCTCAAACGGTTAAAGCCTAAGCCTACCTGTTCGTTTACATACTTATCAAACCCGTCCGGTCCACGATGACGGATTGCGTATAACATATTATCGATTACTTTTTCTTCGATTTTTCTTCTTGTACGAAGGTTATAAATACCACTAATTCCACACATTTTCTTCTACACTCTTTCGTCGTTCTACTCCACAGTCATTCCATACTTTACATACTGCGCCTGCTTTTCAGCCTCATAAAACTCTATCTTTTCCTGCCAGATTGCAGTCCATTGCTCATCCTCTCGTCTATCTGCCACGCCATACTCCTGCGTCAATACTTTGCCGAGGTATTTCGATAGCTTTTCTGCTCCGGACAGATTCATATGAAGTCCTGCGTCATAAGTATCT
>CAYPAM010000214.1:0-2652 GCA_964408715.1 uncultured Lachnobacterium sp. | reverse complement strand
TTACAACTCACTCCTTTCAAACATTGGCGGACAGGTTGCAGACAGATACTTTATCCTGGCTGACTTCCGTGCTTACGCAAATGCGCATAAGAAGGTTGAGGAGTACTACAAGAACACGAACAGCTGGGCACAGAGCGCAATTCTTAATGTAGCTCATGTAGGCAAGTTCTCATCAGACAGAACCATTCAGGAATATGTAGATGATATTTGGCATCTTGAAAAAGTAGTAGTGGATATGACTGGTCTTAAATAGTCAAACATAAATCTGCTAAGTGAAGTGTACAAACCATTTGAGATTGCGAGAGAAACAATCGGGGATGACTACAATGCCTGCAAGCCTTACAGCAACTGGCTCACCCACTTGGTGCAGTATATCGTAAAGCAGCTATTGATGCAGTTAAGAAGCTGTCACCGGATGTTGGTATTCCTGCAGACTTAAAAGACATTACAAAATTATATGAATCACTAATCTAATAGGATTACATATGACAAAAGAAAGAGGCTGAACACATACTAAAACAAAAGCGTTAGTATGTGTGATGTCTCTTTTTTGTTTTTCGTTTATTTTGGATTGAATATCGATGAAAAAAAAGATAATATATAATAGACAGACTTTATGAAAAAAGGAACGATTTATGACGCGAACACGTACATTTTCTGGATTGGATTTAAAAATAATGGCGATGGCAACGATGCTTATCGACCATATCGGTGCATCCGTGCTATGGCGGTATATAGAAGCAACAGGGCAGTATAGCGGCTGGGTAATGACGGAATACGAGCTGATTCGCTATATTGGGCGTATGGCTTTTCCGATATATTGTTTTTTAATCGTAGAGGGCTTCCTACATACAAGAAGTGTTGGAAAGTACGCGCTTCGTCTTGGTGTGTTAGCACTACTTTCTGAGATTCCATTTGACCTCGCATTATTTGGAACATGGTGCGACATGAGCCACAACAATGTGTTTTTTACGCTGGCAATTGGATTGCTGCTGATATGGGCGGTTTCCATCCTTGAGAAGTTCTATGAATTCTGGAGGGAAAAGCATCTGGATACCTTCATTGGCACACTGCTTACATTGGCAATTGGATTCCTGTTGCTTGTGCCGGCGCTATATCTGGCAGAGGTTGTGCTGTGTACGGATTATGGTATGGCTGGCGTGCTTGCAATTCTGGTGCTGTATCTGTTCCGCAAGAATCGTTATATTGCGTATGTTCTTGCAATCATGGTGCTTGGTATCCTATCAAGCAGTACAGAGTATCTGGCGCTTGTTATGCTGCTACCGCTTAGTATGTATGATGGAACACGCGGCAATGCTGGGAAGGCAGGCAAATGGCTGTTTTACGCATTTTATCCGGCGCATTTGTTGATTTTGGGAGTAGTATGTCTGGTGATTGGAATTTGATGCTTGGTACATGTGCCTGCAACGAAAGGCTTAAGTAGGAGGATATATGGTTCAGATTCGTTTATTGGATAAAAACATAGTCAGTGCGCTCGTACCAGCGTATTCGATGAAGCCGGAGCGCGTGGTCTTTTTATACGATTCGCGTGCGGTAAGCGACAATATGCGCCGTGAGGTGGAAGAGGCAATTCGCAGTCGGCTTCCAAGGACGGGGGTGCAGTTTGTGCGCACGAATATGCTTCACATGGATGAGATACAAGCGGAGCTTAAGAGAATTGTTGGCATCTATAAGAACCACGAGGTTCATATTGATATCACAGGCGGAACTGAGATTATGAGTGCCTGTGGCGTGATGGTGGCGCAGGAATACGGGGTAACACCGACGTATGCCGATTTCTATTCCGGATATATGATACATGTGCTGACCACAGAACGCCTAGAGAAGCTTGCGACGGTAACACTTGACGAGTATCTGCGTGCGATTGGTGGCAAATATCTGTCCTCCTCTCGCCACACACCGCAGGAGCATGATTTTGATAGAATCATGTCCATGGCAAAAATCATTCTCGCCAACGAAAAGAAGTGGGATAAGTTCTTTGCGCATATTACGAAGGGATATTCTGCAGCAGGCGTAATGGAATTCTCTATGGATGAGATGCAAGAGGATGCGGATTGCCGGATGCTGCTGGATGCCTTTTTGGAAAGAGGCTTTGCAAAGAAGCTGTCAGATGACCGCTATGCATATGCTTCCGTAGCTGACAAGGAATATATGACGGTCTCAGGAATCTGGCTGGAGATGTATATCTACATTCAGGCTAAGAAGTGCTTTGATGAGGTGTATATGGGCGTGGATATTGACTGGAACAAGCGTGATATCTGCCAGAACAGGGACAATGAGATCGACGTGGTTATCATGAAGGATTCCCAGCCGATATTTATCTCCTGCAAGATGCGTCCGGTGGAAAAAGAGACCGTTTACGAAATCTATTCCATGGCAAGGCGCTTAGGAGGCGATTATGCAAAGAGCCTGATTGCGACCACCTCGGATGTGCGCTCAAGTAAGGATGAGCGCAATGGAATCTATCTTCGTATGACCAAGATGAAGGTGGGACTCATCGAATCCCGCGACTTTATCAATCGCAGCCCTGCGGATGTCTTCGCAGACGCACTTCGCATGACAGAGTAGATTCGGTGCCTTCGCACCACTTTATTTGTATATAATTTCTCGCGCAGATGTTTTTTGTAATTG
>CAYPAM010000213.1:0-2660 GCA_964408715.1 uncultured Lachnobacterium sp. | reverse complement strand
ACGTCTTGCTGGTGAACTTGTTTCTAAAGTAGAAGTTAAGAAATTCGAAACAGCTTTCATGGTAGAATTAGGAAAAGAATACCACAAGAAAAATTGGGTAATGCAGCTTCACTATGGTGTAAAACGTGATAACAATCAGAGCATCTTCCGTAAGCTTGGACCAGATGCAGGTATCGACTGTATCAGCAACTATACACCATCTTCTGAAATGGCGGATTTCTTAAATGCATTGGCAGAAACAGAGCAGTTACCAAAGACAATTCTCTACTCATTAAATCCAATCGACAATGCTGCTATCGGAACCATCCTTGGCTGTTTCCAGGATAGCTCTTGTGTAGGAAAGATTCAGCAGGGTTCTGCTTGGTGGTTCAATGACAACAAGCAGGGTATGATTGACCAGATGGTTTCTCTTGCAAACCTTGGCTTGCTTGGCAACTTCATCGGAATGCTGACAGACTCTCGTAGCTTCCTGTCATACACCAGGCATGAATATTTCCGTCGTATCGCATGTGAACTTATTGGTGGATGGGTAGAAAATGGTGAATATCCAGCTGACGAGAAAGTGCTTGAGAAGATTGTGAAAGGTATCTCATATAATAATGCAGTAAGATATTTTGGGTTTGACCTTGAAACAAAATAATATTAACACTTCTGAAACTCTGGGAACCTTTAAGGAGACCAGAGTTTTTGTCTATAGGATATAATTTTGGTTTGCGTTATTTGTCGATAACTGTTAAAATATGAATGTTAGAAAGTTTGAAAGAAAGAGGAGTTTTTTATGATTTACGCTATTGTGTTATTTGCTGTAACCTATGTATTAATGCTTGCCTTTAGTAAGTATCGTCCATATATCGCATTAGGTTCTGCTGCGATTTTCATTATTTCCGGTATGCTGCCACTAGGCAATATCTGGGGTTCTATTGACTTTAATGTTTTGTTGATGATTGCCGGAACCATGGGCCTGGTTCAGCTGTTTATTGATAGCAAGATGCCGTCACTTCTTGCTGATATGATTATGGAGAAAGTTCCAAACGTACAGATTGCGGCTGTTGCATTGTCTCTCTTTGCAGGCGTTATTTCCGCGTTTGTTGATAACGTTGCAACTGTTTTGATGGTCGCTCCAATTGCGTTGGAGATTTGCAAGAAATTAAAAACCAATCCAGTTCCTTTTATCATTGCAATTGCGGTATCCTCTAACTTGCAGGGGGCTGCAACATTGGTGGGAGATACCACTGCGATTATGCTTGGTTCTTATGCGAACATGAGCTTCTTAGACTTTTTTGTATACCAAGGAAAGCCTGGTATTTTCTTTGCAGTTGAGTTGGGAGCGATTGTAGCTGCAGTGATTCTGGCATGGTTATTCCGTAAGGAAAAACAGGCGGTTCCAAAGGGAGCACAGAGAACCGTTGTTACGGATTATGTTCCGACAGTATTGTTGCTGGCTATGATTGTCCTGCTGATTAGTGCATCCTTTATTCCAAACAAGCCTGCGATTACCAATGGCTTGATTTGTGTTGTGTTGTTAGTGATTGGTATGGTTTATTATTTGATTAAAACTAAGGATAAAGACGCTGTCATTCGTCCATTAAAAGCGATTGATTTTGAAACCATTGGTTTGTTGCTGGGTCTGTTTTTGATAATTGGCGGTATTACACATATGGGCGTGATTGATGCAGCAGCGTCCTTGCTTGCAAAGTTAGGCGGTGGAAATGTATTCATTCTATATACGGTTATCGTTTGGGCTTCCGTAGTAGTGTCTGCCTTTATTGACAATATTCCTTATGTTGCTACAATGTTGCCAGTTGTTACCGGACTTGCACAGACTTTGGGAATTGACCCTACACTGTTGTATTTCGGTTTGCTTTCCGGAGCTACACTTGGCGGTAACTGTACACCAATTGGTGCATCTGCCAATATCACAGGTATCGGAATTCTGCGCAAGGGCGGCTACGAGGTGAAATCAAAGGATTTCTTCCGTATCGGTATCCCGTTCACGCTTGGGGCAATTATTCCTGCATACATATATTTATGGTTATTTTATTCATAAAAGGGATAATCGGTTTGAGAGATAAAACCCGGAAACTTAATGTTTCCGGGTTTGTTTAGTCTATAGATTTGAAATTATGGATTGAAAAAGCTGTTGTGCCGAAAGATTACATACCCTGTGGTTCTTCAGGAATAATAATTGCTGCAATAATATATGCAATAAGAGCTGTGCCACATGAGCAAAGAGCAACGATTGCCCAAATAAGCTTTACTAATGTTGCATCTATTTTGAAGTAGTCAGCGATGCCTGCGCATACACCACAGATAGTTTTGTTTCTTGTGTTTCTGTATAATTTCTTTTCCATGAAATTCCCTCCGTACAATATTGATGACAATATCATACTCTAATCGTAATAATTCAGCAAGTAAAAAAATATAGAAAGCACAGCAATGTCAAAAATAAAACGCGGAGCATATCAGTATGCGCCGCGTTGTTTTTTATTTGGTTAGAAGGCTGTGTGTTTATTTGCCATCTAACTTATCTAACATATCCCATACGCCGAGCATGTACATAATACCAAGAGCACGGTCGTATAAGCCATATCCTGGACGTACATTGCCTGGTTCTTCATCCCAAAGATGACGACCATGGTCTGGACGGATGTATCCTTCGT
>CAYPAM010000212.1:0-2661 GCA_964408715.1 uncultured Lachnobacterium sp. | reverse complement strand
TTTATCATTGCCTGTAGTTTTCCCTTGTTGGTTGTTCCATACAAAATCTTCATCTAAAACTCCTAAAACAGTTCATCCAAAAACAAATAATAATTTTACCAATCAAATTCTGATATTCTATCATACAATTCTTTCCTTTATCAACTTCAAATCTATCCCCCATTCAATTGATTTAATATTTTAATCGTATCATATCGCTCACCGCAAATGGTACAAATCCAATCACAATTACTTTTCTTTGCCTTTTTATGAAAAAAGTCTAACTTCCCACCACATAGGGGACATGGTTGTGGCATTTCACTCCACAAACTCTTCAAGAATCTTACAACTTCGTCCCTGCTATCCATTTTGAGGTTTATCAATACATCTTTTTCCATATCTTTCACCATAAATGCATATCAATGCAAAAACTCTTCTGCCTGCAACTCACAAAACTCCACTTTATCAGTTTTTGCAACACCTACATATAACGCATTCGTCGAATGTCCACCTTTACAAAAATGCTCCATAACATATTTCGCAGTAAATGGCATTTCCAACTTGCTAATTTCATCTATCGAAAACCATCTGCATTCGCCTTCGTTCGATGACAGATTTCTATTAACAGCCTCCTTCAGTTCTCTCAATACGCAAGCCCTTGCATCATTCAACTCAAAACTTTCGAAATGCCCGCCAGCAGACCCTGTCCAAACATTATTGACCACTCTACCACCTTGTCTATATAGCAATAGCACTTTATCTCCTTTGAAAAGGTATATAGTTGTCATATTTCTTAATTTGCCATCCATTTATATATTCCTCGCTAATCAATCTTCCTACAAACATACAGTAAATGACTGGAACATCCCAGCAACTCCCGCTTCTCGCAGGTCGCCAGATGATACTTCACAAACGCTTCAAACTCCTCATCTGACATAGCAAAATCCTTGCGTCCTTCTGCAAGCTCCAATATGCTGTCTACTGCTGCCAGCGTTAATGTTTCCACACATTTTTCTGCAAAAAGTTCCTCAAACTCCACGATATCATAACCCGTAAAAAGTTGCTCTTCAAAATGCTTCACCTGATAATCCTGTGTGAAGTTTTCTTCTATTCCTTCTACGAGACTACCATTCAGATAGTTATCAAACAAAATCGCATACACCGATAAGAATGCCACCAGAATCACGCCATTTTCCTTTGTCACACGAATTGCTTCATCTAACGCTTTATGTACGTCTTTTTTATCGTAAAGATGATATATCGGTCCAAACACCAAGGTAACATCAAACTCTCCATCCGCAAATCTGCTCAAATCAAGTGCGTCCCCCTGAAACGCTTGCAAGTTCTTCAGACCTTCACCATTTTTCTTAAGCACCTCAAGGTTATGTTCCACCAATTCCACAGAAGTCACTTCGTATCCTTCTTTTGCAAGGGCAATGGAATATCTGCCAGTACCAGCACCAATTTCCAACACCTTCGCACCTTTTTGCGCGAAACGGTGAATATGCTCCATTGTGGTGATATGCTCCATCTGTCCGTGTCTGCTTCGATCCAGTCTCGCATCTTCATCTATTTCGTTATAAAATGAATTTACTATTTCAATTCGTTTACTCATAATCCCATCACCTTTTTCGCAAATTCCCTTGCGCCCTCTTTCGCCTCATCTGTCTGGAAGGAAGCTAAATCATCCTCATCTTGCACGGAATACATTCCCATATACTCCAGATTTGAATGAGTACAAAGTCTTTGCACACCCGTCTCAAAAGGTCCAGTAGCATAGTCTCCCTCATATCCATGAGTTGCGATAATACCAACCTTTTTCCCTGCCCACAGGCTACCTTCCGCGCTACCATAATATTTGTTCAGACCATAGTGGCGATCCAATACCGCTTTCATACTGGTCGTGCAATACCATGCATAAATCGGTGTTGCAAGAATGACTACATCTGCCCACACAATCTGCTCCACCACATAGGACATATCATCCTTCTGCACACAGCCATATGCGCCATCCACATTCTGGCAGGCATAGCAGCCTTTGCAAGGCTCAATGTTCAATTTCGCTAATTCTATGTATTTTACATCTACAGAATTGTTTTGAAGCTCCTCCATAAATGGCTTACACAACTCTGCTGTATTTCCATGAAGTCTTGGACTTCCCATTAAAATTAATACTTTCATAATTACCTCCATGCCACATGCACATCTTATACATCGCTTGTCACAAAATGTTTTACTTCTTTAGATGGATTCAAAAGTTCCGTACGGAAAAATTCCGGATAAAATGTCTGTGGCTCATCCACTGTAATCCATTTCAAAAATTCAGGATTGCCATCCTCTGTAAAACTATAACACTCTGGCTCAAAATCCGCTGGCACCTTCATATAAAAGAAAAAGGAAATCTCATGCACTATATTTCCTTTTTTCACAAGCGAATCCCCTGGGAAGAAATTCTCGTGTACAAAACCTAATCTGTCGATTTCCATTTTTACGCCTGTTTCCTCGTACACCTCGCGAACTACGGCTTCTTCTGCCGTCTCCCCAAACTTAATTCTTCCACCAACAGAATACAAATGGTCGAAACGATCATTTCCTGCCATCAGGAATTTATCATCCTTCATAATAATGGCACCAACTCGAATATTTAGGATACCTTCATCCATTTTTACACATAAATCCTGA
>CAYPAM010000211.1:0-2669 GCA_964408715.1 uncultured Lachnobacterium sp. | reverse complement strand
AAAAGCTTCTAGCAGAAAGCTCTTTAAGGACTATGGCATTTTCCTATAACAAACAAGGCAGGGGGAAGTAGCGGCAAGCTACAAAAAAAGCTGTTGCGCCACGGATTTTCGGGGAATCCATTTTGTAACAGCTCCTGTTTTGCTTTTATATATCATTAGCCCTGTTGTTTTGCTTTGAAAGCAGTACGTTTTCTAATCGTTGGGTCCAAGATGCGTTTTCTGATACGAAGACTTTCTGGAGTTACCTCTAAAAGCTCGTCTGCATCAATGAAATCAAGTGCCTGCTCTAAGCTTAAGATGCGTGGTGGAACAAGTGTCAGTGCTTCGTCAGCGGAAGAAGAACGTGTATTGGTAAGGTGTTTTTTCTTACATACATTTAGCTCGATGTCTTCTGCCTTGGCACACTGTCCAATAACCATGCCACCGTATACTTTCTCGCCAGGTCCGATGAAGAGTGTTCCACGGTCTTGTGCAGAGAAAAGTCCATAAGTGACAGCCTCGCCCGCTTCAAATGCAATCAGAGAACCAGTTGCACGGTAAGCGATTTCACCACGGTAGTAATCATATCCATCAAAAATGGTGTTTAAAATACCATTTCCCTTGGTGTCTGTCATGAAGTCGCCACGGTAACCGATTAAGCCACGAGAAGGAATACGGAAGGTAAGTCTGGTGTAACCGCCAGCAATAGAGCCCATGTTCAAAAGCTCGCCCTTACGCTGCTGTAATTTGGAGATAACAGCACCGGTAAATTCATCCGGAACATCGACATATGCGATTTCCATTGGCTCCATTTTCTTGCCGTGTTCGTCTTCTTTATATAATACTTCCGCCTTACTTACTGCAAATTCATAACCTTCGCGACGCATGTTCTCAATCAGAACCGATAAGTGTAATTCGCCTCGTCCGGATACCTTCAGGCTGTCGGCAGAATCTGTTTCTTCGACACGAAGGGATACGTCTGTGTTCAGTTCGCGGAACAGTCGGTCACGGATGTGACGTGAGGTTACGTATTTTCCTTCCTGTCCAGCGAGTGGACTGTCATTTACGATGAAGTTCATTGCGATGGTTGGCTCCGAAATCTTCTGGAAAGGAATTGCCTCTGGTGCTTCCGGTGCGCAGATGGTATCTCCGATACGGATGTCTGCGATACCAGAGATTGCAACGATAGAACCAACAGTTGCTTCCGTGACATCTACCTTATTTAATCCGTCGAATTCGTAAAGCTTGCTGATACGAACCTTGGTCTTTTTCTCCGGGTCATGATGGTTTACAACCACTGCATCCTGATTAACCTTGAGGGTGCCGTTGTCTACTTTACCAATACCGATGCGGCCTACATATTCGTTGTAGTCGATGGTGCTGATAAGAACCTGTGTATTTGCTTCCGGATCACCGGTTGGACCTGGAATATAGTTGATGATGGTCTCGAATAATGGAGTCATGTCCTTTCTTTCATCATCAATATTTAACATGGCATAGCCGTTTCTTGCGGATGCAAAAACGAATGGGCAGTCAAGCTGTTCATCGGATGCGTCCAAATCCATGAAAAGCTCTAATACTTCGTCGATTACCTCGTCCGGTCTTGCCTCTGGACGGTCAATCTTGTTGACGCAGACAATTACAGGAAGGTCGAGAGCCAATGCTTTCATGAGTACGAATTTGGTCTGTGGCATAGTGCCTTCAAATGCATCTACCACGAGGATAACTCCATTTACCATCTTAAGGACACGCTCTACCTCGCCACCGAAGTCGGCATGACCGGGTGTGTCGATGATGTTGATTTTGACATCCTTATATTGTACGGCTGTATTTTTGGATAAAATAGTAATTCCACGTTCACGCTCAATATCGTTGGAGTCCATAACGCGTTCGGCAACCTCCTGATTTTCACGGAATACGCCGCTTTGCTTTAACAGCTCATCAACGAGAGTGGTTTTGCCGTGGTCAACGTGGGCAATGATTGCAATGTTACGAATATCTTCTCTTGTTGTTTTCATAGAAGCCTTCTTTCTATATAATAAGTTGTGAGATATCTATAGAATGAAAAAATCCATAGAAGCTCATAAAGTTTCTTGACCAAGATAGTATAATAACACAATCTCACGATTTGGCAAGAAAATTTTTCAACTATCTTTGCGTCGAATTCAATTTCGTTGTCGACATCAATTTACCAAAAATTACATGGCATAGGTGTTACATATAAAGCCGAACAAATATTTCCACAAAAGGAAGGGAGAAAAATTCATGACAGATAAAATATTTGAAAACAACCAGGTAACATTAGTTGGAGAAATCGTTTCGGATTTTACCTTCAGCCATGAGGTATACGGAGAGGGCTTTTATATGGTAGAGATATCAGTTAATAGACTTTCCAATTTTGTAGATTATATTCCGGTAATGGTATCAGAGAGATTAGTTGATGTAAGCGCGGATTATAGAGGAAGCTATGTTCTTATTAATGGACAATTCCGCTCCTTCAACCGCCATGAGGAAAGCAAAAACCGATTGGTATTGTCAGTTTTTGCAAGAGAGATTGAGTTTTTGGAAGAGGTAGACGAGGAAAGCGCCAGCAACCAGATATTCTTAGACGGCTACATCTGTAAGGAGGCAGTACCCTACAATATCCTCGACGGTTTCCCACGCGTCGATCTCCTCAGCTGAGATCTCCA
>CAYPAM010000210.1:0-2671 GCA_964408715.1 uncultured Lachnobacterium sp. | reverse complement strand
GCAGAAAGCTCTTTCTAGGAATATGTGCGTTTTTCTATCAAACACGGCAAGGGGGGGAGGCGGTGGCAGGCTACAGCTAGAGCTAGATGCAAAAAAGCTGTTGCGCCATGAGATTCAGGTTCGAAATCCATTTTACAACAGCCTCTTTATTTCTTTTATTATTCTGCTCCTGTAGCTTTACACACTTTCATTATCGCTGCCAACAGATTTGGATATGCAAATGCTAACGTTCTACGATTGAAGAAGCCAAATTTCTCGCCTTCTCCTGTGAATTCATTGTTGTCCCACCATACACATGGAACGCCACATTCCTTTGCTTTCGTCAGATAGTAAGTCACCCACTCTGTGCGGTCTTCTTCATTTTCTTTATTCATGGCACCAAACTCTCCAATGATAACTGGAACACCCTTGCTTAAGAACAGTTCCTCCAATATATCGAAAAGCGAATCGATATCTTCGGTGTCCTTCGTTACATCCCAACTGCTTGTTCCTGAAATCTCCAGTGCAAAACTATATGGTGTATAGGCATGCACAGATACGATTAGTCTTTCATCATCCGGTAAGATAATTTTCCTCAACATATCTTCGTGGGAAGACGCCGCATATCCGGTAACCATCAGATGACGATATGTATTATTTCCTCCGGTTGCGCGTACCGTATCTACAAACACCTTCATGAAATGATTAATAACCGTAGCACCCTCGGCATCCCCTGTCCACTCAACAGCAGTTCCCTTTTTACGAGGCTCATTTAATCCTTCAAAAATAAGACGCTCATCATATTCCATAAAGTATTTTGCAATCTGCGTCCACAGCACTGCTAACTGCGCAGAAGCGGTCTCTTGATTCTCTTCGGATGGATAATGCCATTCCTCATGATGCATATTCAAGATGACATAAGCACCCTTCCTGTGCGCATAATCCACAACCTCTTTTACGCGTCCCAGCCACTCTTCATCCAGCTTGTATTCTGGTGCTGCGCCGAAATGACCTTCCCATGTTACAGGAATTCGAACAACGTTAAAGCCAGCCGTCAGAACTGCATCTATCATTTCCTGCGTAGTCTTTGGATTCCCCCATGACCATTCTGAGCTGATTCCCATTCCTCCTTGTGCATCCATCGTATTGCCGAGATTCCACCCAATACGCATACCTTTTACCAAATCTGTAGAAGATATTTTGTTAATTGTAATCATAGATTCATCCTCCTAGTCTCTTGCCTCAATCATAAGAAGTATTCCTTCCCTGACACTGACAATTGCTGTTTCTTCCTCTATTTCATTGCTAATTCCAATAGATGACACACTCTTTATTGTATCATCTGTTAATGGATATTTGAAGCCTTTTAACGTGACCCCCTTCGCCGCTCCATCAAATGGCAGTAAAGAAACATACTTTCCAAACTGTTCCTGCTTGGTAATCTTCACTTCCCCCGTAATCATACGGATGCGATTATGCGCGTCCAAAAGCTCTATCTCGACCGCTTCCTGTAAGCCGATTCCAAGCAGATGCACATTCGCCAATACATGGTCGAGACGTGTCCCTGTTGCACCCAGCAGCGTAATCTCCTTCGCACCACGACGAATCGCTTCACGAATGACAAACTCGGTGTCGGTATCGTCCTTCATGGGATTTAGGCGCAGAATCTCAGCTACTGCAAGCTCCTCTGTCTCCAACGGACGAATAAAATATTCATACGCTTCTGCTGACACGGAATCGAAGTCGCCAGCAATCACATCTGGCACGATTCCATTGCGATATAGAAAATCCATTCCAGAATCTGCAGCAAGCATCATATCATATCTGTTCTGTTGTAAAAATTCAAGCGTAAAGGCTTCGTCAACACTTCCACCCGACACGATAACTGCCCGCATCACAATCTCCTTCTATCAACTATGAATTCAATATATCCAGGAAGCATTTCACATTTTCCTCGATTTCTCCTTTAAATACTGCGCTTCCAGCTACGATGATATTCGCACCTGCATCGAGTACCTGCTCAACATTTTCCAACGTTATGCCGCCGTCTACCTGAATATCTACCTTCAGACCATTGTTTCTTAAGATTTTTTTCAATTCTCTTACTTTATCCAAGGTATATGGGATGAACCTCTGTCCGCCAAAGCCCGGATTGACTGTCATAATCAATACCATATCAACCTTGGAGAGAATTGGAACAATTGCAGACACTGGTGTTGCAGGATTAATTGCTACACCGGCAAGCAAACCTCTCTCTTTGATGGCATCAATCGTTCTATCGAGATGTGTACAAGCCTCTGCATGCACAGTGATGATGTCTGCCCCCGCCTCTGCAAAGTCATCGATATAGCGGATTGGCTCTTCAATCATAAGATGCACGTCAAACATACGCTCTGTACATTCACGGATGGACTTGATGACTGGCATGCCATAGGTAATGCTTGGCACAAACCTGCCATCCATAACATCAATATGCACATACTGCGCTCCTGCCTCATCAAGCTGAACAATCTGTTCTCCTAAAATCTTAAAATCTGCTGACAAAATCGATGGTGATAAACAGTTCATAATGCCTCCTAGTACTTACGTATCTGCTTCATCTCTTCGTATAAAAGAATATAATTATCATAACGGACACGACTGATAACGCCTTCTTCTAACGCATCCTTTACACCGCAATTTGGTTCGCTAA
>CAYPAM010000209.1:0-2718 GCA_964408715.1 uncultured Lachnobacterium sp. | reverse complement strand
TCATACAGCCGCATAATGCAATCATCATATGTGGATTTTTCTTCTTATAATTTGATAAATATCCAAGACGTCCGTATACTTTGTTGTTCGCATTCTCACGAACGGTACAGGTATTATATATAACAAAGTCTGCATGCTCATCATCGATTTCTGTGTATCCGATTTCTTCTAAAATTCCAACCAGCTTCTCCGAGTCGCGTGCATTCATCTGACACCCAAAAGTCTGCACGTGGAAGGTCAGTTTTCTTCCAAGTTCTCGTTCCTTTTGCGCCACATATCCTTTTGCTTTTTCAATATAATCATACTGAAGCTTGGTTTCCTCTTCACTTGTAAGTGTTGTTACATTTTCAAAATCACGCATTTCTAGTGTATTACCTCTTAACTAATTACTTTTTCCTACATTATCTAATCAACAAACTATTCGCGAATCTGTCCACTGCCATATACAATATACTTATAGCTTGTCAGTGCTTCCAGCCCCATTGGCCCTCTTGCATGAAGCTTCTGTGTGCTAATACCAATCTCTGCACCAAATCCGAACTCATTGCCATCCGAAAAACGAGTAGATGCATTGACATATACGCATGCAGCATCCACCTCATCTAAGAACTTCTGCGCACAGTCATAGTCACTAGTGATAATAGATTCTGAATGAGACGTATTATACTTATTGATATGAGCAATTGCCTCATCAATATCCGATACTCTCTTTACTGATAAAACATAATCCAGATATTCGGTTCCCCAATCCTCTTCTGTAGCCATTACTACTTTGCTTATAGAGGTATCCAAAGCCTCATAGCATTTTGCATCAGCTCTAAGCTCTACATTCTTTTCAAGCAACGCCTGCTGAAGCATTGGCAGGAACTTCTTAGCAACCTTCTTGTGAACCAGCAGAGACTCGCATGCATTACATACACTAACACGCTGTGTCTTTGCATTGACAACGATTTTAACAGCCATATCAAGGTCCGCAAACTCATCCACATAGATGTGACAATTGCCAACACCTGTTTCAATAACCGGGATGGTTGCATTGTTAACTACATTGTCAATCAGACCTTTTCCACCTCTTGGAATCAGCACATCCACATAAGCCCTCATCTTCATGAATGCCGTGGTTGTTTCTCTATCAGTACTCTCAATCAGATTCAATGCATATTCTGGAACCTCATTTGCTATTAACGCCTGCTTTAAGATACCAACAATTGCCTTGTTGGAACAGATTGCATCCGAACCTCCCTTTAAAATCACACAGTTGCCCGTCTTAAAGCAAAGTCCAAATGCATCACAGGTTACGTTTGGTCTGGATTCATATATCACACCAACAACGCCAAGTGCCACACGTCTCTTTCCAATAATCAGACCGTTTGGACGCTTGCTCATAGACAATACTTCGCCGATTGGGTCGGCAAGATTTGCAACCTGGCGTAATCCCTCTGCCATGTCAGCAATACGTGCAGATGTAAGGGTCAGACGGTCAATCATACTGTCTTCCATACCCTTTGCTTTTGCATTCTGGATATCCTCGGCATTTGCCTGTAAAATTACTTGTTCATGCTCTACCAGCAGCTTGGCAGCATCGCATAATACTTTGTTTTTTTCGTCTGCATCCAGTTTTCCAACAATTGACTTACATTCACATGCCCTCTGGCACATTAACTCAAGATTCATAACTCACACTTCTTTCCTTAATATTAAACAGTTCTAATTTTTCTTATTGGTGTATTTCTCCCCAAGATTCTCAATCGTGCCATCTTCATTTATCACATCGATATTATCCAACTGCGCACGAAGATTCTTACGAACATTTGCAATGTACTCTTTTCGGAGCAAATCCTGCTCCTTTTTCTCTTCTTCTGTCAGGCCTTCTGCCTTTGACTTTCTGTAAAGCTCGTTAATTCTGTCGATTTTCTCACTTAGCATTAATTCATACTCTCCATTATATAATCTTCTAATTTAAAATCAGACTTATGATTTGCATGGAAACAGGTTCCAACCGCTTCTCCATCCAGATAGGCTTCCACAACACTTACCTGCTCGCCATTTGTAATCACCATATCCGCACCTGAATAGGTTGCAATCTGTGCTGCAGCAAGCTTGGTCGCCATACCGCCAGTACCAACGTTACTTCCTGTAGAGCCTTTTGCCATCTGCAAGATAGTCTCATCAATCTCATAAACGTCACGAATCAGTGTTGCAGCCGGATTCTTATGTGGGTCATCTGTGTATAATCCGTCAATATCAGATAATAACACCAGCAAATCTGCGCCAACCAATGAAGCTACAAGCGCTGATAAGGTATCGTTGTCACCAAATCGCATCTCATAGGTGCTTACTGTGTCATTTTCGTTTACAACTGGAATGACCCCTATACGGAACAGCTCTTCAAAGGTGTTCTGTGCATTTTCTCTGGAAATCGGATTCACAATGGTGTCCTTGGTCATAAGAACCTGTCCTGTCACCTGATTATACTCTCCAAACAACCTCTGATATGTCATCATAAGACGCGCCTGACCAACCGCTGCACATGCCTGCTTCACAGAGATATCCGTTGGACGCATTTTTAGTCCAATCGAATCCTTTCCAACTGCAATTGCACCAGAACTAACCAGACACACGTCCATGCCTCTGTTTCTTATATCACACAGCATACGTACCAAACGTTCCATTTTGGCAAAATTGATGCTTCCTGTCTTTTCATGTGTCAATGATGAC
>CAYPAM010000208.1:0-2725 GCA_964408715.1 uncultured Lachnobacterium sp. | reverse complement strand
TAACCCAATGACAAGTGTTGTTGCGGTAGAGGTTGCGCCTGACCTTAAAACAGCAAAGGCATATATCAGTGTATTAGGTGATGAAAAGTCACAGAAGGATACACTTGCAGGACTTCGTAGTGCAGAAGGCTTTATTCGTGTAAAGCTTGCAAAAGCAATCAATTTACGAAATACTCCTGAGATTAAATTTGTCTTAGATCAGTCAATCGAATATGGGATTGCCATGTCAAAGAAGATTGACGAAGTAACCAAGAAGGAAGATGCTATCAATGATTAATGGAATCGTTAATGTTTACAAAGAAAAAGGCTTTACGTCCTTTGATGTTGTGGCAAAGATGAGAGGTATTTTCCATCAAAAGAAAATTGGACATACAGGCACGCTTGATCCGGATGCGGAGGGCGTGCTGCCTGTATGCTTAGGGAAAGCAACGAAAGTATGTGATTTGTTGACAGACAAGGACAAGGAATACAAGGCGATTCTTCTGCTGGGGCAGGAAACAGACACACAGGATATCTCTGGTGAGGTCTTGCATCAAAGAGAGGTAAATGTAACCGAGGAGGAAGTGCGAAGCGCAATTATGTCTTTTGTGGGAAGCTATGAGCAGATTCCACCGATGTATTCCGCTTTGAAGGTGAATGGTCAGAAGCTATGTGATTTGGCGCGAAAAGGCATTACGGTAGAGCGTAAGTCCAGACCTGTTACCATACATAAGATTGAGATAACCGACGTCCGGCTTCCGGAGGTAGAGATGATAGTCTCTTGTTCCAAGGGCACCTATATCCGCACGCTTTGCGATGACATCGGGAAGAAATTAGGCTGCTTTGGCTGCATGAAATCATTACTTCGAACCAGGGTTGACCGGTTTGAGCTGAAGGATAGCTATAGATTATCCGAACTGGAACAGTTTGCACAAAAACCACAAGAAGAGTGGGATTTTGTACATTCTATTGACAGTGTATTTATGAAATATCCTGCGGTAGAGACAGTTGTGGCAGCCCAAAAGCTGGTTGTAAATGGAAATCGAATTCCTGCTAGTATGATTTGTGATTTTTCAGAAGAAAAGCAACAGGAATTTCTTCGATTGTATGATGATAAGAAAAGATTTATTGGGATATATACCTATGTAAAGGAAAATGCAGAGTATAAACCGGTAAAGCTATTTATGGATTAATATGAAGTATATAAAAGATACATTAGAATTTTACATTGATGAACCGACTGTAGTTACACTTGGGAAATTTGATGGTTTGCATAGAGGGCACGAGAAGCTTATGGATGCTTTGCGTGAGTATAAGAAGAATCATTGTGTGGCAACAGTTGCATTTACTTTTGATATTCCGCCGCGTAATAAGGTAGAGGATATCAGTGCAAGGGTTCTTACAACGAATGAAGAAAAAGAATACATTTTTGAAGCGTCGGGGATTGATTATCTGATTGAATGTCCGTTTACCGAGGAAGTTATGTGCATGGAGCCAAAGGCTTTCATAGCCTGGATTGCTAGAACTCTGAACATGAAATGTGTTGTAGTTGGCGATGATTTTCATTTCGGGCATAAACGTGCGGGAGACTACCATACACTAATAGAAACAGAGAGTGAATATGGATATGAGACAATCGTAATCGACAAGATGAGGGATGAGAACCGTGACATCAGCAGCACCTACGTGCGTGAGGAAATCGCTTCTGGAAATCTTAGCAAGGCAAATTCCCTGCTGGGATATCCATACTTCATTAAAAGTGCAGTGGTACATGGCAAGAAGCTCGGCAGAACCATTGGCGTACCAACGATTAATATGGTACTTCCGGTGAATAAGCTGCTTCCTCCGAATGGTGTGTATGTGACGGAGGTTCTTGTAGACAACAAAAAATACATTGGAGTAACGAATGTCGGAACAAAGCCGACGGTATCGGACTTAGAGAAAATTGGTGTCGAAACCTATATCCTGGATTTTTGCGATGACGTATATGGAGATAGCATAGTGGTTTCTTTTTTGGAATATATTCGACCAGAGATTAAGTTTAATTCGGTCGCGGATTTGAAGGCACAGTTGGAGAAGGATATTGCTCATGCTGAAAAATGTTACAAAAATATTACACAATTATGTTGACACTGTAAAAAAGTACTGTTATACTTTTATAGGTGTTATATAGCACAATTGTGGAGGTTTTATATGAATTTTAAGGATAAATATAGAGAAATCGTAATAGGAGTAGCAACGGTTGTAGTTACGTGTGTTGTAATCACAAGCATACCTTGGAATTTCTCAAATGGAACATCAGAGGAAATGACATCTGAATATTATAATATTCAGACATCGGCTGGGGCAAGTGCATCTATTTCGGCGTCAGACAGTTCAACAGGAGCTGGTGCATCCGGTGCAGTAGCAGATGCTACAGTTGGCGTTGTAGACGTAGAAAACAACGTTGTTGGACAGCCTTCTGGGGAAGAAACAACAGAGAAAGAGACAGAGACAGCGCCAGAGGATACCACTCCAGTAGAATATGAGACATTTGGATATACGAATTTGGGACTTGCCGTAGTAGATGGCAACTTAAATGTTAGAAAGAAAGCAACTACAAGCAGTTCAGTTGTTGGAAAGCTTACCAATTACGCTGCTTGTGAGATTTTGGAAGAAGTAGACGGATGGTATAAGATTACTTCTGGTAATGTAGAAGGTTATGTAAGTGCTGACTATATCATTACGGGTGAGGAAGCGCTCATTA
>CAYPAM010000207.1:0-2745 GCA_964408715.1 uncultured Lachnobacterium sp. | reverse complement strand
CACCTTCCGGAATATGTATATGGATGTCATGCTCCTGGAAAAAGTCCTTGTCAATGCTGTATTTCTCACTCATGGAACGCACACAGGTGATTGCTGCAGAAGCAGACTCCTTCATAACATCACCCATCTTTCCAGTCAGCTTTATTTCACCTTTTCCCGGCATGATATTTACTTCAATCTCAAGAGTGGTTCCACCGACGCTCGTCCACGCAAGACCTCTTACGATACCGACCTCGTCCGTTTCGTTCTTCTCTTCCTGATTGTATTTTTCCTTACCGAGATAATCGGATAGATTCTTCTCGGTAACACTTATTTTCTTCTTATTGTTCTGATATATCTTACGCGCTGCTTTACGGCAGATTTCCCCAAGCTTGCGCTCGAGTCCACGTACCCCGGCTTCCTTGGTATAGGCGCGTATGATTTGTAACATTGCACCATCACTGATGGTAAGCTGCTTTGGCAGAAGACCATTCTTCTTAAGCTGCTTTGGCAGAAGATGCTCAGTTGCAATGTGGAACTTTTCATGTTCCATATAACTGCTGACTTCAATGATTTCCATACGGTCTAGCAGTGGCTTTGGAATCTCCTGCAACGAGTTTGCAGTTGCAATAAAAAGCACCTCCGACAAATCCACCGGAAGCTCTACATAATGGTCACGAAATCTGCTGTTTTGCTCAGAATCCAATACCTCAAGCAGTGCCGCAGAAGTATCTCCTTTGTAATCGCTGCTAACCTTGTCGATTTCATCCAACAGCATCAACGGATTCTTCACCCCCGCCGTACGAAGTCCGTTTACAATGCGCCCCGGCATCGCTCCCACATAGGTACGTCTGTGACCACGAATCTCCGCTTCGTCGCGCACGCCGCCGAGACAGATACGCACATATTCCTTGTTCAACGCCTTCGCAACAGAACGTGCACTACTCGTCTTACCGGTTCCCGGAGGCCCTACCAGACAGATAATTGGACTCTCCCCCTTGCTGGTCAGATTGCGCACAGCAAGGAACTCCAGCATACGCTCTTTGACCTTCTCAAGACCATAATGGTCTGTATTTAGAATTGCTTCTGCGTGGTCTAGGTCGTTATTGTCTACGGATGCCTTTTCCCACGGAAGCTCCAATAATGTCTCGATGTAGCCGCGACTTACGGTACTTTCCGATGAGTTGGAATTGATATTCTTGAAACGGAGAATTTCTTTTTTCAGGCGCGCCTTTACCTCTTCTGAGGCTTCTAGCTTCTCCGTTGCCTCCAGATATCCATCCGTATCTGACTGGATATTGGTCTCGCCCAGTTCCTCACGAATCAGAGACATCTGTTCACGAAGGATATAATCCTTCTGGTTTTTATCAATACGTTTCTTGACCTTTTCCTGAAACTCCTTCTGAATGGATATCACATCCATCTCACGGAACAATAGGGCAAGCAACACCTCGTAACGTTCAGACAGACTATCTGCCTCGAGAATACGCTGCTTGTCTTCAAAACCTACCGGAAGATTATTGGAGATATAGTTAATCAGCTTATCTACGCGGTCATAGGAATTGGCATGCTTGAGTACATCTGCACCAATCTTGCCATTTAGCTTGGAATATTGCGCAAAATTCTCACGCACGCTGTTTCTCATAGCGTCCTTTACCGCTTGTGGCAGGTCATCCTCCACGTCCTCTAACATTTCAATGACTGCTTCTAAATATTCTTCGCATTCGGTGTACCCACTAAGGTTCGCACGTTGTTTTCCTTCCGCAAGAACGCGAACAATATTATTCTGCATTTTAATGACTTGTTTAATTTCTGCGACGATACCAACCTCGTACAAATCATCTATGGTTGGATTCTCCTGCTGTGCATCACGCTGCGTCACCAGGTAGATTTCCTGATTCTCATTCATGGCTGCCTCTACAGCCTTCAGTGATTTCTCTCGGCTGATGTCAAAATGAGCAATCATTCCAGGTAATATCGTCATGCCACGAAGGGCAATTGCCGGCATTTTTGTCATGTATCATTCATTCCTTTCAGATGAAAGGCGTTTTCTTATGCCGTTTTCTCCTCCAGCTTGAGCGTTGTGCTCTCTAACGCCTTCAAATTATCTTCCACCAGTGCCTTCGTCACTACATAGGTGTCGATGGTATCGTCTGATGGAACGGTATACATAAGGTCTAACATTACGTTTTCCATGATTGCACGAAGTCCACGTGCACCTGTCTTACGTTCGAGTGCTTTATCAGCGATTGCGCCGATAGCCTCTTCATCAAAACTTAAGTCTACACCATCTAATTCTAATAATTTCGTATACTGTTTTACTAATGAGTTCTTTGGCTCTTTCAAAATGCGGATTAACGCATCGCGGTCTAGATTATCCAAAGATACGGTAATTGGCACACGACCGATAAATTCTGGAATCAAGCCAAACTTCACAAAATCCTGTGGAAGCGCATGCTTGAATGCATCTCCAATGTTGACTTCTGATTTTGCACGTACCTCTGCATTAAAACCGATAGAAGCTGTATCCATACGGTTTTCAATGATTTTTTCCAGACCATCAAACGCACCACCACAGATAAACAGAATGTTAGTGGTGTCGATTGGAATCAACTCCTGCTGTGGGTGCTTTCTGCCACCCTGTGGTGGAACAGAAGCCACAGTACCTTCCAATATCTTAAGCAGTGCCTGCTGTACGCCTTCGCCGGATACGTCTCTTGTAATCGATACGTTTTCTGACTTCTTGGTAATTTTATCAATTTCATC
>CAYPAM010000206.1:0-2753 GCA_964408715.1 uncultured Lachnobacterium sp. | reverse complement strand
CCGTATCACCATATGCTCCATAATTTACCTTCTTTGGATGGAATGCTGCATGAAGCGCTTTTGCTGCGC
This sequence comes from uncultured Lachnobacterium sp., assembly GCA_964408715.1. Taxonomy (GTDB): domain Bacteria; phylum Bacillota; class Clostridia; order Lachnospirales; family Lachnospiraceae; genus Roseburia. Next base: position 2,684 of record CAYPAM010000206.1, on the reverse strand, counting down.
GAGCAACATCTGCCATAAACAGGTTACGCTCTTCGTCACTGATGCTTACAATTTCACTAACATGATCCTTGTAAGCCACAATCACGCGACCCGGATGACTCTGCTCTTTGAAAAGAATCAACTGACTCACATCCAAATCACAAATCTTGATACCGAACTTATCCAAAAGTTCTCCACCCATACAATATGCACAATTACAATCTTTCATAGTTATACCTCCTTATATTTAAAGCCTATTTCCTCCTATAGACTAACTGAAAACACTTCAAAAATTACATCTGCTTCTACTTTTCTACGACATCTACGGAAGTAACGGTTATATCCGCTCCATACGGACGAATCATACTTGCATTAAGCGTTTCAAGAGTACCTCCGTATGCAGCGACAATATCTTCATAGGTAAAAATCGCAGTACTGCCATCATCTGAGGATGCAGTCATCTGAATCCAATTTGGTCCGCCTGACCATGACTGGAGTATAAGACATGGTCCGATGGTAGATTGATATTCTACCTTGATTGCCTGTCCTTCCTTTAGAGAAGCCACCTTTTCAACACTTAAATCTACGGCTGTTGTCCAATTACCCCAATCTCCGCTCACACTGTTTGAACCAGTAAAAAGATTTTCAACACTCTGATATTCTCCTGACAGATTCTGTTTTACACTACGGTAGACAGTTCCTGCTACAGCTTCCATGTCCTTTTCCTCAAAAAGGGTAGATACCGTAACAAATTCAAATCCATTTTCTCGCAACTGTGGAATCGCTGCTTCCAATGCCTGAAGCGATGCAGCATTCCAAGAATGAAGAAGTATAATATCTCCATCCTGCGCACCTAACAATACATCAAGCGTCGCCTGATAATCTGTGCCCACTTCTGCTTTGGCAGCATCAATGATTGGATATTCTACATTGTTATATACCGAGTCATTATAGGCAAAGTACGGTGCTCGGAAGAAACTTACTTCTGCACTAGGTGCATATTGGGTAATCAAAGCATTGGTCTTAGCAATCTCATTTTTCATTTCTTCTGCTGTCATACTTGTAAAATAACCATGTGTCGTGCTATGATTACCAATCTCACATCCGGCATCTAACATTTCCTGAAGCTGAGAGGTATTCTTCTCAATATTCTGTCCAAGCACAAAGAAAGTTAATGGCGCGTTGTATGTTTCCGCAAGCTTGATATAACCATCTGTACCACTACCGTCTGGACCATCATCCACCGTAATTGCAAGCAGCTTCTTTCCCTCTAAGGATACCTCTTCCCCCGAAGAAGTCTGAGCATATACTGACATCATCGCATTTAGCAGATCCTTGTATGGAAAATCCAACGCTCTACGATCAAGTAATCCAAAATTCTCGCCATCTCCTGTAAAGGAATTATTATCCCACCATACACAAGGAACTCCATATTCCTTCGCTTTCGTCAGGTAATAAGTTGCCCATTCAACACGATCTGCTTCATTATCCTTGTTCATGGCTCCAAACTCACCAATGATGACTGGCACGCCTTTGCTAAGGAATAATTCATCGATTGTCTCAAAAAGGTTATCAATATCTCTGGAGCCGCTTTTCTCGTTCCAGCTGCCTGTTCCGGTTGTATTCAAAGCAAAGTTGTAAGGTGTATATGCATGTACCGATACAATCAGCTTCTCATCCTCTGGCAACACAATCTTTTCCAGCATATTCTCGCTAGAAGATGCTGCGTAACCGGTAATCATCAAATGACGGTATGTATTATTACCACCGGTAGCTCTAACCGTATCCACAAACACCTGCATAAACTGATTAATTACGGATGCACCTTCTTTATCACCTGTCCACTCTACAGAGGTGCCCTTCTTGCGTGGCTCATTCAATCCCTCAAAAATCAGATGCTCGTCGTAATCCTTGAAATACTCCGCTATCTGAGTCCAAAGAGCTGCTATCTGTGCACATGCAGCCTCCTTGTTTTCTTCTGTTGGAGTATGCCATTCTTCGTGGTGCATATTCAGAATAACATATGCGCCTTTTGCGTATGCATAATCGACAACCTCCTTTACACGTTCCAGCCACATTTCCTGAATCCTATATTCCGGAGCCGCACCAAAATGACCTTCCCATGTTACCGGAATTCGAATCACATTAAATCCTGCATCCAAAACCGCATCAATCATTTCCTGCGTAGTCTTTGGGTTTCCCCAAGACCACTCGGAAGAAATTCCCATTCCCCCCGTTGCATCCAGGGTATTGCCCAGATTCCAACCGATTTTCATATCTGCAACTAAATCTTTTGAAGAAATATCTGCAATGGTAATCGTAGCGTCATCTTCGTCACTCCCTGTTTCTGAGCTTATACCCGATGAATCTGTATCATCTGTCGACGACTGTGATGCATTTTGACATCCTCCAAGCGTGCTTACCAGCACCGCAGCGCACAAAATGCATGCCCATAATCTCTTTTTCACGTTTTGTTTTCCTCCCATCTGAACAAATCAAGTTCACACAATTAGATTGTAAGTAAAATATATGAAAAAAGCAATCATAAAAAAGAAATCATTGATTTTTGAATATATGTTATCTAAAATAATTGATATACTTGCACGGATATTTAAAAAAGAGCAAACACCTACGCTGTTCACTCTTTTTTAAATCGGCGTGACAGGATTTGAACCTGCGACCTCTTCGTCCCGAACGAAGCGCTC
>CAYPAM010000205.1:0-2807 GCA_964408715.1 uncultured Lachnobacterium sp. | reverse complement strand
ATGTCGAGTGCATGAAAACAGATGGTATCTGGCAGGCAAATGGTGTAAAATTGCTAGTGGATATGTGGCACTTGAAGGATACGTGCTCGAAAGAGGTCTTGGCATACCTGTTCCATCATGCGGTTGCGGAAGCGATTGTAGAGATGGCGGAAGCTATCTGTGAAGAGCAGGACATACAGCAAGTTGCCTTAAGTGGCGGAACATTTTTGAATCGTATTCTGTTGTCTGAGGTTATGTGCGGACTACAGAAATGTGGAAGGGACGTATATATCAACGAGAAGGTGCCATGCGGCGACGGGGGAATCGCGCTTGGACAGATGTATCTGGCAACCTTCAAACAGTAAATGATGCAGGGAGCAATCCCATGGACATAGAGAAAGAAGAGGAAGTTATCATGTGTGTAGCATTACCGGGAAAAGTCATTCAGGTAAACGAAAAGGATGCAGTTGTAGATTTCAATGGCAATCAGGTGACGGCAAGAACAGGGCTTGTGGATGTTAAGGTTGGCGATTATGTGCTGGTGCATGCAGGCTGTGTGATTCAGAAGGTGACTCCACAGGACGTTGCGCTTATGAATGAGGTTAAGGCATCGGAGTAAGGGCTGGAGGATAGGATGCAAATGCATGAAATAGCAAAGAAGGGTGCATTAGAGAAGCGCTCATTGGAAGAAATGCGAGAATTTCTAGAGCACTACGACGGTTTAGAGCTTCATATTATGGAGGTGTGCGGAAGCCACACGGCAGCGATTTCCAAGAATGGAATCCGTGGCATCTTATCGCCGAAGCTGCATCTCATATCAGGTCCGGGATGTCCGGTTTGTGTGACGCCAACGGCTTATGTAGACAAGCTGGTAGAGCTGTCGCTTACGCCAAATACCTGTGTAGTGACCTTTGGTGACATGCTTCGCGTGCCAGGCAGCAAGCATAGCTTGAGCGAGGTGCAGGGCATGGGTGGTCGTGCGGTGATGGTCTATTCGCCGATGGATATTTTGGCATTGGCAGAAAAGGAACCGGATACGACATTCGTTTTTGCAGCAGTTGGCTTCGAGACAACGACACCTGTGTATGCTCTTTTGTTAGAAGAAGTCATTGAACAAAACATAGAGAATGTAAAGATTCTAACAGCCTTAAAGACAATGCCCGGAGTCATTGCATATCTCTGCGACAATGGCGCACAAATCGAGGGCTTTTTGGCGCCGGGACATGTGGCAGCGGTAACAGGAAGTAAGCTGTTCGAGCCATTGGCTATGAAGTATGGAATTCCGTTTGCGGTGTCTGGATTTGAAGGCGAGGAGATTCTAGAAGCCTTATGTGGTCTTGCGGAAGCGGTTGGCGAGGGAACTGTTTCTAACTATTATCCGCAGGTTGTGTCGGAAGAAGGGAATACAAAGGCGCAGCAGCTTGTTGCAAAGTATTTTGCACCTGCGGATGCGACTTGGCGTGGCATGGGAACTATCCCGGGGACAGGGATGGAGCTTCGCCCAGAGTATGAGAAATACGATGCAGGAAGCCATGGATTGAACGAGGATAACAAGCGTAATAAGGCATGCTGCTGCGATCAGATTCTGATGGGTAAGATGCAGCCACAGCAGTGTCCACTTTTTGGAAAGGTGTGTAAGCCATTGACGCCACAAGGCGCGTGCATGGTTTCGACGGAAGGTAGCTGTCATAGTGCATATACAAGTATGTAGAAAGAGAGTAAGCAATGGAAGAAAGAATCAGTATGGTTCATGGGAGCGGCGGTGCTGCAACCAGCGAACTTATTGGAGCAATTTTCGCAAAGGAATTTGCCAGTACGACTTTAGATAAAATGGAAGACAGTGCAGTTGTAGAAGGTGCAGGAAGAATTGCAGTGACAACAGATAGCTTTGTTGTTACCCCTGTAGCTTTTCCCGGTGGAGACATTGGGCGTTTGTGCATTTGTGGCACGGTGAATGACCTGCTAATGCGTGGTGCAAAACCGAAATACATCACCTGTGGATTTATCCTTCAGGAAGGCCTAGCGGTATCGAAGCTTCAGGAAATCGTGCACTCAATGGCAGAATGTGCGCGCGAAGCTGGCGTGGAAATCGTAGCTGGAGATACAAAGGTTGTAAGTGGCAATGGTGAGCTGTTCATCAATACGGCAGGGGTTGGATTCGTGCCAGAGGACAGAGAAGTATCTGCGGAACGCGTGTGCGTGGGAGATGCGGTAATTGTATCCGGTAATCTTGGTGACCATCATGCGGCAATTCTCGGAACCCGTATGGGAATCGTAAACGATATCAAGAGCGACAATGCACCACTTGGTGAGATGGTTGATGCACTTTTTGAGGCAGGAATTGATGTACATACCATGCGTGACATTACAAGAGGTGGGCTTGCTACGGTTTTAAAAGAGCTTGCTGTTGGGTCTAAGACCACCATTGAGCTACAAGAGGATAAACTTCCGGTAACACCACAGGTGAAGGATTTCTGCGGTCTTCTTGGACTTGACCCACTGTATATGGGCAATGAGGGCAAGCTGGTTGCTCTTGTTCCAGCCGATCAGGCAGAAGCAGCAGTTGCCGCGATTCGTAGTGCACGCTATGGGCAGGATGCTTGCATAGTTGGTGTTGTTGGTGATAAGGATCCGGGAAAATTATTTGTCAGAACTCGAATTGGAGGACTTCGTAATCTGGAAGTGTTACAGGGGGAAGGGTTACCTCGTATTTGTTAAATAGACGCGCGGGCAATTGGGCGTAGGGAGAATTTTTAGCTCTCTACGTCTTTTACTTTATAGGAAATTCCTATAAAGCAAAAAGACGCTCCGCTAAGGATGCGCACCTC
>CAYPAM010000204.1:0-2881 GCA_964408715.1 uncultured Lachnobacterium sp. | reverse complement strand
CAGATGAACCTACAGGTAGTGTGGATTCCAAAACAGCAAATTACATATTTGATGTGTTTTCGGAATTGAATAGAAATGGTCAGACAATCCTTATTGTTACACATGATGTTGCTCTTTCTAAGAAGGTAAAACGAGTAGTAGCGATTCGAGACGGTAAAATCAGTAGCGAAAGAATTCTAAAGGAGAAGTATGCGGATCGTATCAAAGAAGCTTCTATAGACTGGCGTATGGAAGATACACAGGAGGAATATGCAGTCATAGATAAAGCGGGACGAGTACAGATTCCAAAAGAAATACTAACTACTCTTCAATTAGAAGGAAATAAGGTCAAATTAGAATTGCAGGATGGAAAAGTAATTATAAGCAATCCGAATTGATGTTTTTGTCATAGATTCAAAGATTTGGGTATGACGTATTTGGTGAAGAACTCACACATAAACCGTAGTCCTTCAGAGAAAAATAATATCAAAAATTCTCGAAGGACCAAAAATGAAGGTCATTTTATGCCGTTAAAATCTGTATATCAACCAGAGAAAAATGATAATCATTGAGTGGGATAGAGGTTGTCTGGATGGAGGAATATATATTCAAACATCTCAAGCATTTTTTGATAATTAAAGAGTGCTTTTTGCTTAATGTATTTAACATGGAATCACGCTCCTGTTGGACTTGTTGTTATAGAGTATTATAACAGAATATGATTGAAAACAAAACCTTAACATGCTATAATTTTATTGAAATAGTTTCTATAGAAAGTATTTTATTTCAATAGAAAAGGAGAAGGTGGAGTAATGAAAGAGAAACTAAAGAAAATTATGAAGCAAAAACCAAACAAGGTAGTAATCATTATCGCTTTGATATTATGTCTTGTTAGTGGTATCTTGTCCAATTTGGTATTGCGTGATTTTGGTAATGTGAATGTGACGAATGTTGCTGTGCAAACAGAGCTTGGTACGATTCGCGGATACTTGCTTGTTCCAGAGATTGCTACCTCTGAGAATAAAGTTCCTGCAATTGTAGTCAGCCACGGCTCAAGTGCCAGTGCAGAAACGGTAGAGTCTTGGTATATTGAGTTGGCTCGACGCGGCTATGTGGTATTTGCACCTAACTTGTATGGACATGGCGATTCCTCGGTTGCGGATGAGTCCTATGATGGAACGGCGGCTTATGAGACAAGGGGCTTGTTAGATGCGGTTGAGTATGTGAATACCTTAAGTTATGTTGATACCACAAAAGTTGGTATTACAGGACATTCCCTTGGTGGAGAAAGCTCGCTTAAGGTTGCTGCTTATTATACGCAGTTAGAGAGAGAAGCACTTGCTAACGGAGCAACGGCGGAAGAAGCGCATGCGTTAAACAAATTAGCTGCTTGTTTACCTGTAGGATATCCTCTTGAGGTTGTCATTGAAGGATGGGAATCAGCAGGAAGCTTTGAGGGATATGAGTGCGATCTTGGTGTAATTCTTGGTAGCGCAGATGATTTCAACTCTTGGTTAACGATTGATATTTTGACAAATGAGACGGGAATTTCATGGTTAAAGACACAGACCGGAATTGATGTTTCTGAAATAGAAGAAGGCAAAATCTATGAAAATGCAGAAACAGGATACAATTTTGCCATGTGGAATCCACCAGAAATTCATAACCAGAACTGGATTTCTACAACAACGACCGGATACATCATTGATTATTTTGAAGCAACCTTTGGTGCGCCAATTAAAATTGATAGTAGTAATCAGATTTGGCCATTAAAATTATTAGGTGGAGTTATTGGATTGGTTGGATTCTTCTTATTCATTATTCCATGTTTATTCTATGTGTTAAAGCTTTCGGTATTCAAGGTTTTAGAGAGAGAAAATACATTTGTTCTACCTCCACTGCTTGGAAAAGCCAGAAACAAATATTTGAAATCAATCATTACAGGTGCATTGATTAACACCATCTTGTTGCTACCATTTGTGTTGATAGGTATGCTTTTGATGGAGAGCCCTGTATTCCCACAGGCTTCTACCAATGGTTTTGCATTATGGGGTGTTGCATGTGGTTTAGTAACATTATTCTCTGTAAGAAGAGGTACAGGCTTAAAATACAAAGAGAATGCAGAGTATTATGGTATTAAAACGAATGCAAAAGAATTAGCAAGAGTATTTTTGCTTGCTATTACCGTTATGGTATTAACCTTTATGACGTTATTTGGTGTTAAATATATCTTTAACACGGACTTCAGATTCTGGTCATATTCCATTAGACCATTTGATTTTGGAAGTATAACAATTGCGCTAAGATACTTGCCATTGTTCTTTGTGCAGCAGTTTGCGAACGGTGTTGCGATTCGCCGAAACAATTTTGATAATTGGAGCGACAATAAGCGTATTGCATTCTCCACAACGATGGCGTTAGTTCCGATTGTGCTTATGTTGTTGATTTCTTATGTGCCTATTATCTTTACAGGCTCACCTTTATGGGCAATGGATGGAAGCAACTTGATTATGCTTGCTGCTGGTCAGAGTGCAATTAAAGTAATTAGTTACATATTCTCAATTGGTTTAACATCATTTATTCATGTAAAGGCGCAGAAATATACTGGAAATATTTGGGCTGGTACGTTTATTTGTGCAATCATGACGGCAATGATTTCAGTTGCAAACTGTAATTCGATTACAGCATTTTAGAGAAGATGATAATCATCAAGGAGTTATATCCCATCTGGGCTATAGCTCCTTTTTTACGTCATAGGAAATTCCTATGACGTAAAAACGCTCCGCTAAGGATGCGCACCTTTCGGAGAGGAATTTAATTGCTGCGCAATGCCGCTCGGGCGCGGAAAATCTCGCATGCGAGATTCTTTGTTCTATAATGGCAATATAGACATATAGCATTT
>CAYPAM010000203.1:0-2911 GCA_964408715.1 uncultured Lachnobacterium sp. | reverse complement strand
AAAGACACAAAAGCTTCTAGCAGAAAGCTCTTTAAGGACTATGGCATTTTCCTATGACAAACACGGCAAGGGGGGAGGCGGTGGCTGGCTACAGGATGAGAAAATATAAAAAAGCTGTTGCGCCACGGATTGATGGGTATGAAATCCATTCTGCAACAGCCCATTTTTATTCCTTTTCAAAGATTGGTTTCAGCGAAACAGAGGAGCCAACACGAAACTCCAAGGTGGCAGATGTGGTATCTGTAATCTGGCTGCTCTTTGTTTCCCATCCGGCAAACCGATACCCTTCTGCTGGAATCGCAGTTACGGTAACTGTTGTCTGCGCAAAATAGATTCCGCTGAAATCAGAGCTTAAGTCAAGTTCTCGACCATTTAACAGAACTGTCCCCATAGATACATCATCCATAGAGATAGATAGGTTGGAGCTAGAGCTTAAGCCAAAAACCTTTTGGAGAAGGTTTGGCATAGCAAGATATCTGCGGGCAAGATAGTCAGATAGCTCTGTGACTTTGCTTGAGTAGTAGCTTTCCGTATCCTGATATGCAATCCAGTCAGGACCAAAGCGACTGAGGGTGTCCGGCATAAGCTGCAAATATGGAGCAGACATTTCCTCTAAAACAGCTTGTGCATGATTGACCTCAAAATAAATATTTCTCATATCGCAAAGCGCAAGAATCAGTTTGCTTTTAAACTCCTCATTTTCTATTAGAGAACGGAAGAGTTCAATTGGCACATAGTGTTTGATGTTGTATAAGCGCTCCTGCAATGAGGAAGGCGTGATAATGGATGAAATGTTGTCAAGGGTGGCGCTGGAAGACCCACTGTATATGCCAGTGGAAAAGTCATTGTCGTAGGCTGCGAAACGCCATTTTGCATCGGAATAATCGCAGGTTGTATCAGCGACACGTGCACGCCACATGCGCCAATTGTTATTTTGAAAAATACAGTCCGCATTGGCGATATAGAGCTGGAACGCGAAGTAGTCGGCGAATGAATCTGCGTCTATAATATCGCAGGCAACGGCATACAACTCCGGATTCGACATGTCATTTTGCGTGATAAAATGATACATATTCTGGAATAAGGTTAAATCCTCTTCTTCCCCTTCTTCGACTTCGCCGCATTTGATAATGATAACATTGTTGTTATCAAGGCCGTAGTTGTTTTCAATGTGGTTATCCGTATAATCCTCTGTAATCGTATACATGCCCCAATATTCGCCATTGAGAAATACGACACAAGGTGTGGTTTGCTGAGTTATGAAATGTGCGTCGCTGACCAATGCCTGCAGATACGGGTCGCGAAGACGCGCGTAATCTGCATCGTTTCCACCAACACGCAGTACAAAGGATTTGTATTTTGTAATAATATCTCCATCAGAATTCAAATTGTCGGGAATCAATGCATATTTTACATTCTTTTGTCCGTATTCTTCCCTTGCAATGAGCTTAAGGCTCTTTTGCGCTTGGTTACGGGATGCGCCACCCATAATGCGAATGCCCATATTCTGCTTAAAGCCGACAGTGCCATCTGCCGTAATAAACTCTACGGAAACAGGACGCTCCCATTCGCGACCAGAATTGGAGTAGTTGCCAAGCTTCATCCAGCCATCTAAGGACTCTCTGGAAGGATCCTCCGCAATCCAATCATCGTAGGTCTTCCCCAGAACGTAGATGCCTGTTTCGTAGTCATATAGGTTTTCAAAATCGGTGACTAGCGAAATAATCGGCACATCGGCGTATTTTTCCTGGTCCAACCCAACAAAATAGGTAGCACTTGTAAGCGGAGTAGTAGTTCCGTCCGGAAGGTAGGCAATCGCGCGAATGACTGTGCCCTTATCCACGGAATAATCTGGAATATAATTGTTGCTGGCACTAGTACCTTCTTGTGCACTTAACACATTCTTGCTATTGGTTTTTGAAGTTACCTTAATTGGGCTTTTGTACAGAGTAGACGTTTTATCCGGAGTACTGTGGTCTAAGGTATAGTAGATAGAAGCACCCTCCACATTACAGGTAAGAACAATCTCTTGAGCGTCTTCATAGAAGCCACTGTCTATACTAAAGCTTACATAATCACCTTCGGGCACAGCTTCGCTGGAACTAATATTTCCTGTTTCTTCTGTTGCATTGTTCTCATTGGTGCTACAGCCGGAAAGAGCGAAAACCGATAGCATCAATAAAAGATAGGTTGTAATTCTTTTCATAGGAGTGTCCCTCCTTCGTGTGTAAATAGAGTATTATGTGATGCTATTAGTATACAGGATTTGCAGGGAAGGGACAAGAGGAGATGGGGATGAAACAGAAATTGGGGATTGCGCAGGCCATTATGGAGAATCAGGATATTGTTATTTTGGATGAACCGTATAATGCATTAGATTTTAGAGCAAATAAAGAAATTACAAAAATATTAGAGCATTTAAAAGAAGAAGGCAAAACGGTACTTATAACAAGCCATCAGCACGAGTATTTAAAACGATTGTGTGATAAGATATATTGCATTGATGAGGGGAAGGTTGTTCCATTTACAGAAGAGCTGCAAGACAAATATTTTGATATATAGAGTCAGTTTCAAATACTTTGTATCTTCACCGTGTAAGTGATATATTAAGAGTGCCAGCAAATGATTTATCGTTGCCTTGATAAAATGCAATAGGCTTGCTTAATCAACAGAGTAAAGCGTTTTAACATTGTTGGAAAGCCACAAATGTGAAGAAAATTTGAAAATGTGGCACATAAGAGCAGATGTGGAAGATTGCAGCGATAAATGATGTTTCATATTTTAAATTATATGTAGTGAAGCGACCATAAATTCGGTGTATTAGGGTGAAAAGCCTTAGAAACAGAGAAAGGAGCAGTTGGATATGGATGATGATAAAATCATAGGGCTTTATTTTGACCGGTCAGAATTA
>CAYPAM010000202.1:0-2928 GCA_964408715.1 uncultured Lachnobacterium sp. | reverse complement strand
TGGCAATCCTTCTTCCTTGGAAATATAATTGATTACATCCATACGGAAACCGTCTACGCCTTTTTCCAGCCACCAATTAATCATCTCGATAAGCTTTTCTCGAACCTTTGGATTCTCCCAGTTTAAGTCCATCTGCTTCTTAGAAAAGAGATGCAGCGCCCACTTATCGATATCCTCATAGTAATTCCAAGCCGGGCCTGAGAAGGACGAATTCCAGTTGTTTGGCAGTTCCTTGCCACCATTTCCCTCACGGAAATGATAGAACCTGCCATACTCTCCATCCGGCTCCTGTAGCGCCTTTTGGAACCATTCATGTTCATCTGAGGTATGGTTGATAACCAAGTCCATGATGACCCTCATGCCTTTTCCATGGGCCTTTGCCAGAAGCTCATCAAAGTCCTCCATCGTACCGAATTCCTGCATAATCTTGTGATAATCGCGGATATCGTAGCCATTGTCGTCGTTTGGTGAATCATAGATTGGTGACATCCAGATGGCTGTCACACCCAAGTCCTCCAGATAATCCAGCTTCTCGATAATTCCACGCAGGTCACCGATTCCATCCCCATTGGTATCATAAAAGCTTCTTGGATATATCTGATAGATAACCGCTTCCTTCCACCATTTTTCCGTGATTGCCCCTGTGCTTGCCACCGGCACATCCGGCTCTGAATTAATCAGATGCAAAAGCGCATCAAATAGCCCTGTACCAATCTTTTTCTCCGCTAATTTTGCTACCGTCGCCAGCTTGATATTGGACACAAGCGGATTGGTGATGGCAGTGCTTGGAATACCAAGCTGGAGCAACACCTTATCCATCGTATCACGCCCGATTGGCGTGTTGTATAATTCTCCAATTTTATTTTCTCTCGTAAGCTTTTGCCCTACGCTCATGATTTTTCTCCCCAAAATCCACATTCATGGTCTTATTTTCTAGCTTCTAATTCCTTGCAGATACGTGCATACTCCGCTTCATCCAAGGTGTATTTCTTCTGATACAGGAAGTTTGATATCAGCATGAGTGCACATGGTAAAATCACCATACAAAGCAACAATCCTAAGCTCTGCCCTGCATCGACACCGCCTAATATAGCTTCAATCTGCTGCAGTTTTTCTGCCTCTGTGATTGCGCCGGTAGAAGCTGCACTTTCCAAATCAGAAATCTGATTGGTATAATCTGTAACACCGAAAATCATGTATAGGGCAGAAGTCAAAACTGCAATAACCGCACCGCTCATCTTGGTCATAAATGGGCGTACCGATGCAATAACCGCTTCCTCACGTGTGCCGTTTTGGTATTCGTTGTACTCAACCGTATTGATAATAGAAATCATCATAATCAAATAATAGCAGTACTGTCCGAAGTTCGATAGCATATAACCGATTACCAGCAGGACAAATCCAATAGAAGGAATCATGCGTGACAAAAGCATAAGCGCGTAACCAACTACGGAAATAATCGCCATGATATTCATAAGTGGCTTTCTATTGATTTTTCTAGAGATTGCTGGATAGAAAATCATTAAGAATGCCGTTGCAAACATCCCAACTGTCGTAAAGAGTGAGTACAAACCGCCCTCATATCCATACTGCAGATAAATATAGGTAGAGCCAACACCACCTATAATCAGTCCGTTTCCAATCTGCTGAATCAAGAAAATAATTGCAATCCAGCGAAGCTGATCATTATTTACAATTGTTGCAAAGGTTCTCTTCAATCCGCCACCAGATGACTTCTGTGGTTTTTCCGTCTCACGATGTTCCTGCGCCCCAAACAACGTAAAGCACAGGAACAATGGCGCAATGATACTAATTGCAACCGCTACATACGCATAGGCAACATTGGCGCTTCCTCCGATTGTTCCTGTACCTGTCGTTACCATTGGAATCACAATCGATGCCAATGTTCCACCAATACCGGCACAAAGCGTTGCACGTGAGGTAATCTGGTCTCTTGCCCCAGCGTCTGAGCTAAGCGCTGGCACCATACCCCAATAAGAAATATCATGCATTGTATAAGCGATGCTATATAAGAAATAGAACACACCAAACAATACAACGAAGCTCCACCCCTTTAGGTTTGTTGCGAACACCATCGTAACCACAATGGATGTCAACAGAATACCTACCAATAGCCAAGGCTTGAATTTGCCCCATTTCGTGTGTGTGCCCTCGATAATGCTGCCCATAATTGGGTCATTGAGCGCATCAAACACTCTTGCCGCTACCATAATCGCAGTAACTGCCGCAAGCTGCGCTGCTGTAAGCCCCTTTGTAAACAGAATATATGTAAGCAGATAATTGGTAACAAGATTGTATACCATATCTCTTCCAATCGTCCCAAGAGGGAACATCCATAAGTTCTTTTTCAATACCTTCTTCTCGTCCATAACGTGACTCCTTTGTGAGTTTTCTAATATGAAAATTATAACATACTTCCGCGCTCCTTTAAAGACACAACTCCCCTTTCCGGAGAGTTGTGTTTCGGCTTGGACTTGCAGCCCGGGGCTTGGAAAAAATCTTTATACTACAAAAAGGAGGAAAAAAACGGCAGTATTAGCAAAACCTATAAACAAAATATCTGTTGTGAAAGGAAAGTAATAATGAAATGCAATCCTTTAATGCAAATAATCTTTTGAAATAAATCCCACCTGGCCATTATAAATTACATACAGCCAAACGGTTCCGTCCGATTCCTTTGTATAGTATCCATAGCATCTCACTTTTCCATCCTTTGGAACCGAATCAATTACATCATACTTTTCATTGGCACCTGCACGAAGATTCAAATCTGCAACGGTTGACATATATGTTCCCGCATATTTTTTATCAAAGCTTTTTGCTGCCATTACTTTTGTCGTTTCTTTTTTCTCTTCCTTTACTGTTCCTCCAAATACCTCACATATACCCTCTGCTATACCCAATGCA
>CAYPAM010000201.1:0-2932 GCA_964408715.1 uncultured Lachnobacterium sp. | reverse complement strand
GAATGGGAATTCTTCGATTTGCCACAGGAATGGAGTATCAACTACTCGCTTCCTATTAACAAGACGCTTACCTTTAACTTAAAGCCATTCAGTTTCAAACACACAGGTATCTTCCCTGAGCAGGCGACCAACTGGGATTGGTTCTCTCAGAAGATTAAGAGTGCAGGCAGACCTATTAAGGTGTTAAACCTATTCGCATATACCGGCGGAGCAACACTTGCAGCCGCAGCAGCTGGTGCTAGTGTGACACACGTGGATGCCTCAAAGGGAATGGTCGCATGGGCAAAAGAAAACGCTGTGTCCTCCGGACTTGGCGATGCGCCTATCCGTTGGATTGTGGATGACTGTGTCAAATTCGTAGAACGAGAAATCCGTCGTGGCAATCATTACGATGCCATTATCATGGACCCGCCTTCTTACGGACGCGGTCCAAAGGGAGAAATCTGGAAAATCGAAGAAGCCGTATATCCGCTTATCAAGCTGTGTGCGCAGCTCCTTTCCGATAAACCACTCTTCTTCCTTGTAAATTCATACACCACAGGCTTGCAACCGGCAGTGCTTACTTATATGATTAGCACCGCACTTTCCGAATTCCCGGGACACGTAGAATCCTCAGAAATCGGATTACCGGTATCCTCAAACGGATTGGTATTACCTTGCGGAGCGAGCGGACGATTTGAAGGAAAGTAGCCTTATTCTTAAAGCTTCCTATCTAAAAAACGCAGATGCATGTAAAAACATGCTCTGCGTTTTTGTTATAATATCTTCGCTTTCTTCAGTATAAACATCATACCTGCACAAATCGCCACAATGATTCCAATAATAATTGCAAATCCATATTCGGAGCTTGCAAATGGCAGATTAATAATATTCATACCCATAATTCCGGAGATAATCGTCGGTACAGCCATGATTAATGTAATGGATGTCAGAGACTTCATGGTGTTATTCAATCTCTGATCCATAACCGAAGACATAAGCTCTCTGGTACCGTTGATGATATCACGATAAATCATCGCCATTTCAATCGCCTGTTTGTTTTCCACGATGACATCATCCAAAAGTTCCTTGTCTTCCGGATACTGTTCTAATCGTTTGTAACGGGTTAAACGGTCCATAACATTTGCATTGGCACGTAAGGATGTGGCAAAGTAAACCAGTGTGGATTCCAATTCATGCAATGCAATCAAGTCATCTTCTCGTGTATCATTACCTACTCGTTCTTCGATTTCTGTACGGCGCTTGTCGATGGTGCGCAGGTTTCCCTGATATACCATGGATGTGCGATACAATATCTGATATACAAAACGAAGCTTCTTCTTAGTACTGAATTCCTTGACTCTGTTATTGATAAATGCCTGAAGAACCGGAAGCTCCTCTGTACATACCGTCACAATAAGATTCTGGGTTAAGATGATACCGAGAGGAATTGTCGTATACATCAGCTTCTCATGACGAATCTCTGTGGATGGAACGTCGATAAGAATCAATGTGTATCCGTCTTCAAGTTCAATACGAGAACTTTCTTCTTCGTCGAGAGCGGCTCTGATGTCTGCAACGTCAACACCTAATGTATCTGCCACCTTCTGGCTTTCTTCCGCCGAGGGATCAACCATATGAATCCATACGCCATCGTTGATTGTTTTTTCTTCATGAATAAGTCTGTCATCTGTTCTATATAACTTAACCATGTGTCCCTCCTTCTGCTTGCCGAAATCACGCAGTTGCATCATTTATCATCTTCCACCACTCACCATCGGCTGCTTATTCTTAGTTTATTTTATTTGCATACGTTATCTGATAAGAATTCAAATCCAGCCATCTACCATGTTTCCATCCAACACGCTTCAGTTGTCCGCAATATTCAAAGCCAAACACCTCATGCAGACGAATACTTACTTCATTCTCTCCTGTCACAAGTGATACCACCGTAACGATATCCGGGTGCGCTTTCGCAAAATCCAACGTGTGCTGCATCAATGCGCGCCCAATTCCCTGACCGCGATAAGCTTCATCTATATATAGAGATATCTCCACAGTTCTATCAAAAGCCTTTCTATCGCGGTATTGCGACAAAGATGCATATCCGCATACACGCCCTTCACGCTCTTCTACGAAAATGACATAAGGCTCCACCTCATGTTCGCAAAACCACTGCATGCGATTTATGTCATCCTTGACCTCTGTATCAAAGGTCGCCACTGTATGAAGAATCGCATCGTTATAGATATTTTTCAGTTGTTCTAAATCGCTAAGCTGCGCTTTTCGAATCATGAAACTCTTATTAATCCTCTACCTTGCTGTATTTCTCGCTCTGTGTGCGAATAAGCTCTGCGTCATCGAAATAATTGATACGCATTGCACGTTTTACCTCTGCCATGGTGTCTGCCGCTTTTGCTCTTGCAACCTCGCTGCCCTGCTTTAAGATATCATAAACCATTGGAATGTCCTTCTCATATTCCGCACGTTTTGCACGGATTGGAGCAAGCTCTTCCTGTAATACATTGTTCAAAAACTTCTTAATCTTTACGTCGCCGAGTCCACCACGTGTATAGTGTTCCTTAAGCTCATCCAAATTATGATAATCTGGCAGATATTCCTCAAAATGTCCCTGATTGCTGAATGCATCCAGATACGTAAATACCGTGTTGCCCTCTACATGTCCCGGATCTGTAATCTGGATATGTGTTGGGTCTGTGTACATGCTCATAACCTTGGTGCGGACATCCGCTTCTGTGTCAGACAGATAGATGCAGTTGCCAAGGGATTTGCTCATCTTCTGCTTGCCATCAATGCCAGGCAGTCTGCAACAAGCCTGATTCTCCGGAAGAAGCACATCCGGCTCCACCAGCACCTCATCATAGATAGAATTGAACTTACGCACGATTTCTCTGGTCTGTTCAATCATTGGAAGCTGGTCTTCTCCAACAGG
>CAYPAM010000200.1:0-2935 GCA_964408715.1 uncultured Lachnobacterium sp. | reverse complement strand
ATTGCAAGCGGTACATCCAGAAGTCTTGCCAGTGTCTTCACCAGATAGGTCTTACCTGAACCGGTTGGTCCAATCATGAGCATGTTGGTCTTTTCGATTTCCACACCATCATCCTCAACCTTGGACATCACACGCTTATAGTGGTTATAAACAGCAACGGACATTACCTTCTTCGCATGCTCCTGTCCTACTACATATTCGTCCAACATCGCCTTAATCTTGTGTGGTGCTGGAATCGAGTTAATATCAAGGGCTGGCTTTTCCTTCTTCTCTGTCTTCTTTTTCTTCTTCAGTCGCTGACTGTTTGGAATTCCACCAGTCATGCCATCCATATTCATGCTGCCCTCCGGCATCCCAAACATGCTGGAAAAATCAGACAAATCAATCATGCTGATATTCGGCATCTTTCCGCCAGTCATCATGTCATTCATTTTAAAACTGCTCATGGAATCAAAGGTACGCTGCATACAATCGTTACAGATTGCAATACCGCCCTGAATATGAATCATCTTGCCCGCAATGTGCTCCGGACGACGGCAGATGTAACAGATATCCTCGTAATCCTTCTCGTCCTTATCATCCTTCGCAGCTTCACCTGTTGTTTCCAAATTATCAGTTACATCCACTGCTTCACTTGATTCCACAGCATCTGTTTTGTTCTTTTCATCGTTTTCAATTACTTCACGAAAATCCATCTTACTTCAAACACCTTTCTTCACTTTCTCGATAGGAAATTATACAGATTCATTGTACTATTTTTATGCCATAAACTCAACAAAAAAAGAAACCCATCACTGGGTTTCTTTTGGAGAAAGAGTATAAAAAGAAATCAAAAGCGATAATATAACTTTGCACCATGTGGTGCCAATTCGCTTTTAACGGATTTAGCATGTGCTTCTACGGCTTCCCCTGACCAAATCTCTACCATATTCGAAGCTTCCATTGGGAACACACCGTCCATATACATTGCAGCACATTCCTCCAGCAGCGCCTCTACGGACTGCTTCTCATTGGTCAAATTAAAGAGAGCCACATAGCTTTCCTGTGTCTTAGGGTTCACGGAACACCATACACATTTGTCTGTATCTCTATACACCTGTTTGGAAATAAAATCTCCATTTAACAAATTGAGCAATTGCTTATTTGTCAAAAGGGAGAGTGTCCACTCATCCAGAAGAGGCATTTGCGCTCCTAGCATGAGTGGAGAACCAAAGATGCACCATAACGTCATCATCGTCTTCTGTTCCTCTTTGGTAAAGAGACAGTCTCTGTCTGCGTTGAAATGCTTTCCAACTCTTCCAAGAGGTAACATGTCGCAATCCGGGTAGCAACCGCAGGATACGTGATTCTGCCACTTTTCACAGCGGTCAAACATATAGTTTAAGGTATCCCAATTGTCCCAGAAGTCATCTGTGATACGCCACATGTTTGCATATTTCTCATAATGCCAAGCCTCTTCAATAAGCGCAGGTCCCGGAGACAGGCTCAGCACAATTGGTCTGCCGCACTTTGCGATTGCTTTATGTAACATCTCAACCTCGTGTCGTGCAGAATACTGACGCTCTCTGTACAGATTGGTGTTACAGATATCGTCACACTTGATATAATCAACGCCCCATGAAGCATACAACTCGATAATTGAATCGTAATACTTCTGTCCGGCTTCTGTTGGTCTTACCCCATACATATCCGGATTCCAGCCACAGATGGAAGAAGGATCTGCCACCATGTCCGCGGTTACATCACATCCTACAATTGGAAGATGCTGCTCTGCCGCACTTCTTGGAATTCCACGCATGATATGGATACCGAATTTCAGCCCCATCTTGTGAATCTTATCTGCCAATGGTTTAAAACCAGCACCATTTGCAGAAGAAGGGAACTTGTCCGGACATGGAAAAAGTCGTCCATACGCATCCATTTCGTTTTTTCCAAATGGAATATACTGGAATCTATCACGCATAGTAGCTGTATTGTACGCATACCACTGAATATCTACAACGATATATTCCCAGCCATATTCTTTTAGATTCTTTGCCATGTAGCTCGCATTCGCAAGTACATCTGCTTCTGAAACATTCGTATCATAATAATCATAACTGTTCCATCCCATAGGAGGACGTGTTGCAAACATATTCTTGTTCATGTATTTTCCCTTATACCTTCTTAAACTAATCTTTTTGAACTACAAAGGTAGCTAAATTCGTTAAGGCTACAACCTGTCAGACTCCTTGATAACGAACTGCCCACACACTCTGGTTATCTCCAACGCCTGTGATACACATCGTTGGATTCCCCACCTCATCATTTAGCTGAATGATAACACCGTCATAGGTTACCGCATCTGTTGTAACGATGATTCTGCTATCTGCATCAAGACGATAGGTTCCGACCAGCTTGTTTAGTAGCGTCATATCGCTACTGTCCGGATTCTGATTCTTGTATTTGATAATGCGTCCATCTCTGGTAAACTCGACCTTTACCGGACGATGAATCTCATTGGATATATCCAGACCATGCTCTATCAGATAATAGGTTCCGGCCACTTCTGCCTCATGATAATTCTTTGGACACAGCATCTCGCCCTCTGTCGCAAAAGGACATACCGTAAGCCAACCATTTGCAGTTCTAAAAAGCTGGTGCACACGAGGCTCATGCATCTCGGACGGAATATCGAATCGCTGATGATATACCACATACATCTTGCCGTCTGCATCCTTGAATGCCGAATTGTGACCCGGGGACTTATAACCATACTCCATACTTGGAAAATAATAGTTACCTATCAGCTTCAAGCCATATGGGTCATGATGATTGACTCTGCGAAAGGTCTTGCCATACATATCTACATATGGACCGTCAATCTTCTTCGCACGAAAGGCGCGAATCTGATAGCCACCATCTCGGCTAAGCCAGCCAAAGGATACAAACAGAT
>CAYPAM010000199.1:0-2950 GCA_964408715.1 uncultured Lachnobacterium sp. | reverse complement strand
TCATCAATATTATGAAAAATATTTATCATAATCTGTTGTAATCTGCTATCTACTTCTTCAAAACTCCAATTCATTCGCAAGGAATTCTGGGACATTTCCAACGCCGAGGTTGCAACCCCTCCTGCATTGGCAGCCTTACCGCCAATAAACCATACGCCCTGCTCCTGCAAATACTTGGTAGCCTCTAATGTTGTCGGCATATTTGCGCCTTCGCACACCGCCATACATCCATTTTGCACCAATGCTTTTGCATCATCAATCGCAAGTTCATTCTGTGTGGCACACGGAAGTGCAATGTCACATTTGACTGACCACACGCCCCTGCCTTCGTGATATTCTGCACCTAGGCGAGCCGCTGCATATTCCGTCAATCGTGCTCTTTTAGTTTCCTTGATGTCCTTCAACAGGGCTACATCGATTCCTTCTGGGTCGTACACCCATCCATTAGAATCCGAACAGGTAACAACCTTTGCTCCCAACTGGTGAGCCTTTTCGATAGCATAGATTGCCACATTTCCCGAGCCAGACACCGTACATATCTTGCCTTCCATGGAATGTCCGTGCGTTTTTAACAATTCCTGAGTGATGTACAAAAGACCATACCCTGTGGCTTCTGTTCTAGCAAGAGAACCGCCATAGGTTAACCCTTTTCCGGTCAATACACCTTCGTATCGCCCTGTCAGTTTCTTATACTGTCCATATAAAAAACCAATCTCTCTGGCACCTGTTCCAATGTCACCCGCTGGAACATCCACGTCTGCACCAATGTGCTTATACAGCTCATTCATAAAGCTCTGGCAAAATGCCATAATCTCTCTATCCGATTTTCCTTTTGGGTCAAAATCCGAACCACCCTTGCCACCCCCAATCGGAAGTCCCGTCAGGGCATTCTTAAAAATCTGTTCGAATCCCAAAAACTTGATAATTCCGGTGTTCACGGACGGATGAAGTCGTAACCCACCTTTGTATGGACCAATGGCATTGTTAAACTGTACGCGGTATCCAATATTTACCTGCACCTGCCCTTTGTCATCCACCCAAGGCACTCGAAACTTCAGTTGTCTGTCTGGTTCCACCAATCTCTCTAATAGAGCTTCTCTTCTGTAAAGGTCCTCATTTGCATCAACAATCGGTCGAAGCGATTCTAGTACTTCCTCGCAAGCCTGTAAAAATTCCTTTTCGCAGGCATTCTGCGCTTTCACCCTCGTAACGATTTCATCTACATATCCCATGCACATGTCTCCTTTACTTCTTGCTTATTTTAATACCAGATACGGCATATTACAAATTCCATTTTCTTATATAAATTATTCGCGTCAGTTATAATTTTATACCTTTATTATAACATTTCAGCGATATTGCACTTTTCAAAAAATATTCTTGACGAAAAATGCAAAGTGTAGTATCTTACCATTTGTAAACAACTAAATATGTATAACTAAATAGTTATCCAATATTGCTAGGGGTGCCTTTGGCTGAGATTATCGAAAGATATGACCCTCACTACTTGATCCGGTTAGTACCGGCGTAAGGAAGCGAATTGTAAGTTAGAAGACTTCTCCCTGGCAGCAGACAAGGAGGAGATTTTTTTATGTTATCAATTTTTGCAACACCCGTAACTGATGAGTGGGGAACCTCTTATCAGCTTACCACAGCCGGTTACACCGTACTTGTAATCGCTATGATCGCACTACTGCTCATTGGATGCGCCATCTTCGGTAGCAAAAGAAAGTTTAGCGCAAAGCAGCTCACATTCTCTGCTATGGCAATTGCACTTGCCATGGTGACATCTATGCTGAAGCTTTGGGATATGCCTATGGGCGGTTCCGTTACTCTGTTTTCCATGTTATTCATTACCTTAATTGGTAACTGGTATGGACTCGGAGTAGGACTTACCACCGCACTCGCATATGGTATCATGCAGCTCGTTATCGACCCATACATCATCAGCTTCCCACAGATGCTGATTGACTACGTGCTTGCATTTGGTGCACTTGGTTTATCCGGTGTATTCTCAAAATCAAAGCACGGCTTGGTAAAAGGATATCTGCTTGGCATATTCGGAAGATTTGTATTTGCCACATTGTCCGGCTATATTTTCTTTGCAACATATGTATCAGAATTCTTCAATAGTGCAATTCTGTATTCCATCTGTTATAACGGAGCCTACATCTTCGCAGAAGCAGGGCTTACACTTATACTCATCTGCCTACCACCAGTAAGCAAAGCATTAAATCATGTAAAATCGCTCGCATAAAAAAGGGTGTAGAGAAAGCGCATCGCGTTCTCTACACCCAAATCTATTTAGTCTAGCTGGCTAACCGCCAAATAAAAAGCTAAATTAAAAGCATCGCCATACATCCATAGATTCCGGCATCATTACCAAGTGTCGCAAGCTCAAAGCGTGTATCACGGCATGCGTGGAAGGATGTTTCCTGGAAGTGTTCCCTGATGGTATCGATTAAGATGCTTCCAGCCTTTGATACGCCACCACCGATTACAACAACCTCAGGATTCACAACACATGCCATATTAGACAGGGTTGAACCTAAGATATCACCAAGTTCATCTACCAATTCCTTGGCAACTTCGTCGCCAGTCTTTGCTTCATCGAAGATGTCTTTTGCAGTAAGATTGTCAAACCTACGAAGTGTTGTATCCTCGGAGGATTTTGCAAGCTTTCTTTTTGCCATTCTTACAATACCTGTTGCAGATGTGTACTGCTCTAAGCAACCATACTGTCCACAGTTACAAGCTTCGATTTCGTCTGCATTTACTGTGATGTGTCCGATTTCTCCACCTGCACCATTGAAGCCGGCTACGATTTTACCATCGACGATAATACCACCGCCAACACCAGTTCCAAGTGTTACCATGATTACGTCCTTACAGCCTTTTGCACCGCCCTGCCACATTTCACCTAAGGCAGCTACATTTGCATCATTACCTA
>CAYPAM010000198.1:0-3017 GCA_964408715.1 uncultured Lachnobacterium sp. | reverse complement strand
TAAAAGACATACATCTAACATTTATAATCCAACTTTCATTATTATTGCATCCTCGACCGGACGCTCGTAAAAATTCTTTCGAATTCCTATTTCTTCAAAGCCGTTCTTTGTATACAAAGAAATTGCCGATGCGTTTGATTTGCGCACCTCTAACATAATACTTTCTGCCGCCTGCTGTCGCGCCTGTGCAATCGCCGCCTGAATCAACGCTTGTCCGCACCCCTTCTTCCTATAAGAAGGAGAGACTGCTACGTTGGTAATCTCACCCTCGCCAAAGCTCAAGTACATTCCCAGATATCCTGCGATGCTTCCATCATTC
Source organism: uncultured Lachnobacterium sp. (assembly GCA_964408715.1). GTDB lineage: Bacteria > Bacillota > Clostridia > Lachnospirales > Lachnospiraceae > Roseburia. The sequence goes on along the minus strand of CAYPAM010000198.1, from coordinate 2,698 downwards.
TTCGGTACCTTATCCTGCTGCAACGCATTGGAATCCGCCACACAAACAAGAAATAGCGTATCATCTCTTCCAAGAGAATCCAGAAAGCTCTTTTCGCTCCACGGCATGGAGAAGCACTCCTGTTCAATCGCTGCAACCTCCTGCACATCATCTGGCGTCATTTCGCGAATCATCATATGGTAAAATCACGACCCTTTCCTGCGCCTTTGGTTCCTTCTGCCGCAGCACGCTGGGCCTGTTCACGTTCTGCCTGAGACAGTCTCAAATAGTCTGGCTTGTGCTCTGCTGCTGCTTCCACAACCCCCTGCTGATATAACACTCCTGCAAGTGCAGCAACACTTGCCGCGCGCTGTCTGTTGCAGGTTGCAGGTGCATAGCTGTATGGTACGGTAACATTCTGCGCAATATACTCTGCAAATACAGGCACTCCATCTCCCAGGAAAACCACTTCCTGTCCTGCTTCATTTACCTGTTCAATAATCTTTCCAATATCCACTGCACACTGTTCGATAATGGCGTGCAGCTTTTCATTCTCAAAACGATACAAGCCTGTGTAGGTCTGCTGTCTTCTTGCATCCATCAGTGGACAAATCAGCTTGTTGGTTCCCCACAGATTGTAGGCAAGCGCATCTATCGTTGGCACCGGAACGATGGGTTTGTTCAGTGCAAGTCCCAACCCCTTTGCTGTCGCAGAACCGATACGAAGACCTGTAAAAGAACCCGGTCCCTTGGATACTGCAATAGCATCTACCGTATTTAAGTCCAACTCTATCATTTCTGTCAGCGCCTGCAGCATTGGCAGAAGCGTCTGCGAATGTGTCTTTTTATAATTCATCGTATATTCGCCAAGGAGATTGTCATCCTCCATAACGGCAACGCTGGCAACAAGGCCAGAGCTTTCAAGTGCAAGTATTTTCATTACTCCACCTCTTTAATGGTAATTTTTCGATAGTCAAATCCTTTTTCAAGGTCCTTCTCAATGGTGATTTCCTTGCGTTTCGGTGGCAGAATCTCTTCAATAAGGTTTGCCCACTCAATCATGCAAAGTCCCTCTCCATAAAAATAATCCTCATATCCAATCTCGTCCATTTCCTCAATATCGCCAATACGGTATACATCAAAATGGTAAAATGGCATACGTCCTTCTTCGTAAACCTGTACGATTGTAAAGGTTGGACTGCAAATCGCTTCGTCTATCTCAAGGCCTACAGCGATACCCTGTGTCAAGACAGTCTTGCCAACACCAAGGTCTCCTACTAGTGTATATACATCTCCCGGCTGTGCGGCTTTTCCCAGCTTAACGCCAAGCGCAAGGGTATCCTCTGCCGAAAAGCTTTCAATTACTGTTACCTGTTCCATGGTTACTCCTGTCCGCTATTTCATTTTGATTCGATGCTTCATCAGCTTACTCGTAGCAAGCGCCTTCAAATCCGCATACTTGTCTTCCATCTGCTTCTTCTCAATGACATATGCATTGATACGATTGGTATAAATCAATAGCAATCCACCAAAAGTCATCATACGGTATACATTGTCCCATTCGAATTCTACATTTTCCTCACCCTGACTTACGCGAATGTTTTCTTCGGAAAATTCGAAGTGAAGTGCTTTTGATAATACTGGGTCATTTTTCACAACCTTATTCGCACGAAGCCATAAGGTCACCGGGATATAAAGCAAGAATAATATTGCAATCACAATGTTTAAAATACAGCTTCCTACACTTGCCTCTCCCCACTGTAATCCAGTGTATACAAAAATCATAATTGAAAGCACCAAAGACAAAATCCCCTGAAGCCCCTTATATGCCTGATACATGTTGAAAAGATATAAGTTTTTTGCAGATAATTTTATATTGAATTCTATTTTCATGATAAGCCCTCACTTGTGGTCATAGTTGTTCTATATTATAACACTTCTACGCAAAAAAAGAAAGACGCGTAAAACGCCTTTCTTTTGAATGGTATTTTCTTTTTACTTCTTGCCCTTTAGTAATGGCGACAAATGTTTATACACCAGCAATGTGATAATTGCACTGATGCAGCCCTTCGCCATTGTAAATGGAACATTGAAGCAAATGAGGCTCATTAAAATGCTGTCCATAGATGGAATGATTGCCTGATATGCTGCAAGGATTGCTTCATAGCTCATCATGAACTTGTCATAGAATGGATATGTAACAAAATAGTTGATTGGCAGCGATGCAAGTCCCATAAGAATTGCACCTGTAAATGCCGAAACCACAGCTACCTTCTTGGTTTTCTTTTTCTTGTAAATAAGTCCTGCTGTTCCAACGAACACAGCACCCATCAGGAAGTTGGCAAGCTCGCCGATGGCAGCCGTATGAGAAACAGTAAGGTGCAGTAGGTTCTTTACCAGGCACACCAGAATCCCACACATTGGTCCATAAGCAAATGCACCGATTAATGCCGGGAGCTCGGATACATCAAGCTGAATGAAAAATGGCATAAATGGGACGCTGAACTCGATGTACATCAGAATGAATCCGATGGCTGACAGCATTCCTGTGATTGCGATGTAACGTACGTTGATTTTCTTGTTCATATTAAAATCTCCTTTCGATGTAAAGGAATTCTATCGAAATGATCTATGAATTACAAAACCCCGAACCATATAGATTCGGGGTTACATTCCAATAAATATATACATCACGAATGCACGATGCCATTCTCATCCT
>CAYPAM010000197.1:0-3023 GCA_964408715.1 uncultured Lachnobacterium sp. | reverse complement strand
GCTATGACCTGTCTATCGAGGATCGTATTACGATTGTCTCCGCAATCAGTAATCACGACGAGTCCACAGGCCGCGCAGTTGACCCAATCTCAGCGGCACTTATCATCGCGGACAAGACCGATGTACGTCGCAACCGTGTCCGTACCAAGGAGCAGTCGTCCTTCGATATTCATGACCGCGTGAACTATGCAGTAACCGGTGCAAACTTAAAAATCGATGCAGAAGAAAAATCTATCTCTTTGAACTTGCAAATTGATGAAAAAATCTGTACTATGTATGAGTATTTTGATATTTTCCTGGGACGTATGCTGATGTGCAGAAGCGCAGCAGACGTACTTGGTGCAAAGTTCAAGCTTCGCGCAAACGGAGTAAAAATATTGTAATAGAGGAAAAGTTATGTTAAGACCAAAAATTGGATTGGATTGGGACGACGTTATCGCCCCATTTAATGATGTTGCCATCGACATGGCAAATGAAAAATACAACATTGAACCACCGCTTACACTCGAGGATGTCACGAGCTGGAACAATACCGGACGCGCGAGCGTTATCAAGGAATTTTACCAGATGGACGAGCTGTATCACAGGCAGGTGGTAACAGAGAAGACCAAGCGTTGTGTGCGCCAGTTGATGAAGATTGCAGACGTGTATATCATCACCGCTGCCTACCCAAAATTCATGGGAATCCGTGCAAAGCAGATATTACAGGAATTCCCAGAAATCCCGGAATCCCGTATCATTCTCGGAAGTGCAAAGAATCTGGTGCAGTTTGATATCATCCTGGATGATGCGATTCACAACATATTAGAGTCGCCGGCGACCTATCCGGTGCTGATGCGCAAGCCTTGGAACTGGCAGATGACAGGGATTTTATCTGTAAATAACATCAGCGAATTTGTGCTTCTTGTAAAACAGATTATGAATGCAGCAATGCACAAGACATCTGAGATTAAAGAGCCTTCGGTGCTGGCACTTGTCGGACCTTCCGGTTCCGGAAAGACGCAGATATGCAGAGAATTGTGTAACGACCCAAGCTTCGTTAGTCCAAAGACCTATTGCACGAAGCAGACGGACAAGCATTTTTATCTGGAGAAAGAAGAGTTTGATAAACAGAATTTCTTCGAAAATACCCGCTATGCAGGAATTCAGTACGGTACGAAAAAGGAAGATATCCAGGCAGTGTTGGACGAAGGTCTGTATGCAGTTATGCCACTGGATATGTGTGGCGCAATTGCAATGAAGAGACATTTTCCAACCTCGATTATCTATATCTCAAAGGACAAGGAATGCCTGATTCGTGATATTATAGAAGAGGATTATACCATCGAGGAAAAAACACTTCGTATCCTGTCCATTGACGCTGAAAAACGTAATCGCGAAATATGCGATTATATTATAGATAATAATAAACAGGATGGTGCCCAAAAGATATTAGAGCTTACCCATTCTAAATAAAAGGAGACGCCCATGACAAACGAATTAGTAATCGTCATCGATTTCGGCGGACAGTACAACCAACTGGTTGCCCGTCGTGTCAGAGAATGCAATGTTTATTGTGAGATTTATTCTTACAGAACACCAATCGAAGAAATCAAGAAAATGAATCCAAAGGGAATCATTTTGACAGGTGGACCAAATAGCTGTTATGAAGAAGGCGCACCAACCTATTCCAAGGAGCTTTTTGAGCTTGGCGTTCCAGTGCTCGGCTTATGCTATGGCGCGCAGCTTATGATGCACGTATTGGGCGGTAAGGTGGAAAAAGCCCCAGTTCGTGAATACGGCAAGACAGAGGTGCATCTGGACACTACTTCGCCTTTATTCGGCGACGTGTCTGCGGATACAATTGTGTGGATGAGCCATTTTGACTACATATCTCAGATTGCACCAGACTTCAAGGTTGTAGGATATACCAGCGATTGTCCAATAGCAGTTGCAGAAAACCGAAAGAAGAATCTCTATGCGATTCAGTATCATCCAGAGGTGCTGCATTCCGTAGAGGGAAGCAAGATGCTCTACAACTTCGTAAGAGGTGTATGTGGCTGTGCAGGCACATGGAGAATGGATTCCTTTGTTGAGAATTCCATCGAGGAGATTCGAAATAAGGTTGGTACGGGCAAGGTGCTCTGTGCTTTATCCGGTGGTGTAGACTCATCGGTTGCAGCAGTGCTTTTATCAAAAGCTATCGGTAATCAGCTTACTTGTGTATTCGTAGATCATGGTCTTTTAAGAAAAGACGAAGGCGATGAGGTAGAGGCTATCTTCGGACCTTCCGGCAACTATGAACTGAATTTCATCCGTGTCAATGCGCAGGAACGTTTCTATGCAAAATTAGCTGGAGTAGAAGACCCGGAACGCAAAAGAAAAATCATCGGAGAAGAATTCATCCGTGTATTTGAGGAAGAGGCTAAGAAAATCGGTGCTGTAGACTTTCTTGTACAGGGAACCATCTATCCGGACGTGGTAGAGAGCGGTCTTGGCGGAGAATCCGTTGTCATCAAGTCCCACCACAACGTAGGCGGACTTCCATCCGTTGTATCGTTTAAAGAAATCATCGAGCCACTTCGCAACCTCTTCAAAGATGAGGTGCGCAAAGCAGGCCTTGAAATGGGTATTCCGGAACACCTCGTATATCGTCAGCCATTCCCAGGACCGGGACTTGGCGTGCGTATCATTGGCGAAGTTACCGCAGAGAAGGTGCGTATCGTACAGGAAGCAGACGCAATCTTCCGTGAAGAAATCGAAAAATGCGGCATGGCAAGAAGCATTGGTCAGTACTTCGCGGCTCTTACCAACATGCGCTCGGTAGGCGTTATGGGTGATGAGCGAACCTACGACTACGCGGTTGTGCTTCGTGCCGTAAATACAGTTGACTTCATGACTGCTGAGGCCGCTGACATTCCTTTCGAAGTATTGCAGACGGTTATGAGCAGAGTGATTAATGAGGTTAAAGGGGTAAATCGCCTATTCTACGATCAAACTAGTAAGCCACCTGGAACGATTGAGTTTGAATAATCGCGACTGGC
>CAYPAM010000196.1:0-3083 GCA_964408715.1 uncultured Lachnobacterium sp. | reverse complement strand
AATTCAAATCAGATTCAGGAGATTCTGCCACACAGATATCCGTTTTTATTAGTAGACAAAATCATCGACTGTGTTCCGGGACAAAAGGCGACCGGAATCAAGTGCGTGACCGCAAATGAAATGCATTTTCTGGGGCATTTTCCACAGAAGCATGTAATGCCGGGGGTGCTTATCCTCGAGGCATTGGCGCAGACAGGTGCGGTTGCTATCCTTACCGAAGAGGAAAATAAAGGAAAAATCGTTCTCTTTGGAGGCGTGAAGAATTGTCGCTTCAAGCGACAGGTTGTGCCTGGAGATGTGTTGGAGTTAAACTGTGAGATTATCAGCCGCCGCGGACCAGTGGGCGTGGGCAAGGCGGTAGCCACAGTAGATGGAAAAGTAGCAGTAATTGCAGAACTAACATTTGCAATAGACGCAGAAAGTTGATATAATTTCCAAAGGGATCTATAAATAAATTGAGATAATACGGAGGAAATTATGCTTCAGGATGCTTTTGTAAAAGTGTATACGAAGTTTAAATTACATTTCTATAAGAAGTTCTTTGAACGAGTACAGGAAAGAGAGACCTCTCTTACTACAGTAGAGACGTTCTGCATGGAAATTATTTATTCCATCAATAATCCAACGGTCAATGAGTTTGCCAGAGTGGCAAACATTTCATCGCCTAACGCTGCTTATAAAATCAACAATCTGATTAAAAAAGGCTATCTGCGCAAGGTTCAGTCGGAGACGGACAAGCGCGAGTTTCACTTAGAAGTAACCGAGAAGTACATGGAATACTATAATATTACGTATAGCTATATCGGCAGGGTTATGGAGCGTCTGCAGGAACGCCTGACATCCGAGGAGCTGGTTACTCTTGAGAAGGTGTTAAATATCATGAGCGAAGAACTGATGCCGGAAATTGAGCTTGAGAACGCAAGATAGCCAAGTGAATATTTCGACTCTTACAAGAGGCTGTTGCAAAATGGGTTTTCCCCAAAAATCCGTGGCGCAGCAGCCTTTTAATTTATGCTAATAATAAACATAAGAAACTATAATAACCAGGCTTCTTGACGTAGAACCAAGAATCAGTAAAATAAAAATGTAAGTAGTTTATGTCCTATCAAGAGAGGAGACTATCATGTTAGAAAGAATGTTTAAGCTGAAAGAAAACAACACAAATGTCAAGACAGAGGTTATGGGTGGTATTACAACATTCATGACAATGGCGTACATCCTGGCAGTTAACCCACAGATTCTGTCTGCATCTGGTATGGATTCACAGGCAGTTTTGATGGCAACCGCTTTAGCATCATTCATCGGAACCATGGTTATGGCGCTTTTTGCTAATTATCCATTTGCTTTAGCTCCAGGGCTTGGTCTGAACGCATACTTTGCCTATACCGTATGCGGAAGTATGGGATACAGCTGGCAGTTCGCATTACTCGCTGTATTTGTAGAAGGTTTGATTTTCATTCTGTTATCCCTTACCAAAGTACGTGAAGCAATCTTCAATGCAATTCCATTACAGTTGAAGAAGGGCGTATCCGTAGGTATTGGTTTATTTATTGCATTTATTGGTTTGCAGAATGCAGGATTGGTTACCAATTCTGATTCTACACTGGTTACGATTATTGATTTTACAAAAGATTTCAATACAGCAGGAATCAGCGCAATTCTGGCAATTTTCGGATTGTTATTCATCGTTATTCTTTCTGCAAAGAAAGTAAAAGGCGCAATCCTCATCGGTATCGTTGCTACATGGTTACTCGGTATCGTTTGTCAGTTGACAGGCATATACACAGTAGACGCAGCAAATGGATATTATTCTTTACTTCCAGCCTGGTCAGAATTCAACCTTGGCTCAATTGGACAGACCTTCGGACAGTGCTTTAACAAAGAAGCGATTGGCGATTTCAAGATTCTTGATTTCTGCGTAGTTATCTTCGCCTTCTTATTTGTAGATATGTTTGATACACTTGGAACAGTTATCGGTGTTGCGAACAAAGCAAAGATGCTTGACAAAGACGGCAAGCTTCCAAGAATCCGTGAAGTATTATTCTCAGACGCAGTTGCTACTTCCGTAGGTGCTGTACTTGGTACTTCTACAACAACAACCTTCGTAGAAAGCTCAGCAGGTGTTTCCGCAGGAGCTAGAACCGGTCTTGCATCAGTTGTAACAGGCTTCTTATTCCTGTTATCTATCTTCCTGTCACCAGTGTTCTGTGCAATCCCGGGATTTGCAACAGCACCGGCATTAATCTACGTTGGATTCTTAATGATTACAACTGTTACAGAAATCGACATGGATGATTTGACAGAAGCAATTCCGGCTTACCTGTGCTTAATCGCAATGCCATTATTCTATAGCATTTCAGAAGGTATCGCTTTTGGTGTAATTTCTTACGTAATCATTAACGTATTCTGTGGAAAAGCTAAGAAAATCACACCACTTATGTATATTCTCGCAGTGTTATTCGTGCTGAAATACATATTCCTGGTATAATTGATATAGCTAGAGGTCTGGTGCTTGAGGCACCAGCAAAAACGATGGTTAACAGGCTCCCGGAGGAAGAGATTCCCCCGGGAGTTTTTGTAATTATGGCTTTTTCACAGAAAAACGCTTTTCCTTTAAGAAACAAACCAAAAACAAGGTGCTCTGTGGGTTGACGTATGTAGCAGATTTGGGGTAGAATGAAAAGAAGAGTTTTTGAGGAGGAAATCCATGGAAAAGATTATATTAACAGGTGATAGACCAACTGGCCGTTTGCATGTAGGTCACTATGTTGGCTCCCTTAGAAGAAGAGTACAATTACAGAATTCTGGTGAATTCGATAAAATATTTATTATGATTGCAGATGCACAGGCTCTGACCGACAATTTTGAGAATCCAGAGAAGGTGCGCCAGAATATCATTGAGGTAGCTTTGGATTATTTGTCTGTTGGACTTGACCCAACAAAGTCTACACTTTTCATTCAGTCACAGATTCCGGAATTGACAGAGCTTACCTTCTTTTATTCCAATTTAGTTACCGTATCCCGTTTACAGAGAAACCCTACGGTAAAGACTGAGATTAAGCTGCGTAATTTTGAGACCAGCA
>CAYPAM010000195.1:0-3089 GCA_964408715.1 uncultured Lachnobacterium sp. | reverse complement strand
GTAGTAGTTCCAACCGGTAATTTTGGTAATATTCTTGCTGCATATTATGCAAAGAATATGGGACTTCCAATTGCAAAATTAATCTGTGCATCCAATGAAAATAAAGTATTGTATGATTTCTTTGCAACAGGCGAATACGATAAGAACAGAGATTTTATCCTTACTAATTCACCATCCATGGATATTCTGATTTCTTCAAATCTGGAGAGATTAATTTATCGTATTGCCGGAAATGATGCTAAGAAGAATACTGAGCTTATGAAGGCGCTTAGCACGACCGGTAAGTATGAGATTACGGATGCCATGAAAGAGAACTTAAAGGATTTCTATGGTAACTACACAAGTGAAGAAGAGACTGCAGAAGTTATTAAAGACTTATATGAAGATACAGGTTATATCATTGACACCCATACAGCAGTTGCTGCCGGCGTATATCATAAGTACATGGCAGAGACCGATGATACGAAGACCAAGACTATCATTGCTTCTACAGCAAGTCCATTCAAGTTTACAAGAAGCGTTATGAATGCAATTGATAAAAAATACGATTCATGGGAAGACTTTGAACTTGTGGATGAACTCTCAAAGCTTGGAAATGTAGCTGTTCCAAAAGCAATTGATGAGATAAGAAATGCACCGGTATTACATAATACGGTATGTGAAGTTGACGAAATGGAGAGCGTGGTAAAAGCGTTTCTCTCAATCTAATATTTGTTATTTTTTACTCCGAAAAGCAAAAGCCTCGAGATAATTTCTCGAGGCTTTTGCCTGTGTTGTATTATAAGATAATAGTCGGTTCTACGATATTTTCAATTTCAATGACAAAATTCACGATGCCGAACGGATAGCATACAGGAAAATGATATGCCTTATGCGTAAAAGCAATAAGAGTATCATGTTTAGCTTCGAGAATACCAATGGTAAGCTCGTTTGCATGGTCATTAGAGGCATTTACAATGAACAAGCCGTTGTGAAGATTGATAAAATCCTCTAAACAAGCACTTGCGTATTCATTGTATTCGCCATAGGTCTCACCGGTATAGCGCTCTGCAAAAGAGATTGCAGTTTTTTCATCCATAGACAGATAGGTATTTACCTCGTAGCTTCCGTTGATACGTTGCTTCACACAACGCTCGGTAGGAAACTCTTTGCATGGATTTGGCGGAAGAGCAGTAAAGTCATCACCGATGAAACGAATAAAGTTGTTAAACAACAGCTCAAAATACGCTTTGCCAAAGTTTGAAAAAGCAGATTCTGACAAAAGCGAGAAGTTGTCAATCAGGCATTGAATCTCATCCTTGTTGTCTGCATTTAATTCCAGTTCCAGAAATTCGTTCTGTGAACGATAATCTGCAAGAATATTAGACAATTCTTCATACGTAAAGATGCCATCATCAATCAGTATCTGTCCAAGTTTGATATAAGAAGGACTCTCTGCATCCAGTAACTCTAATACCTGATCCTGAGTCAGATATCCGTTATCAATGGCCAGTTCACTGAATTTCTTGCCCTGTTCATTTTGCAATTCCATAATATATTCTACCTCTCCGGCAGACATGTAACCGGAATAAAGAGCCAAAATTCCAACCCGAACACGTTCCTGATCTTGGCGAACCAATGCAGGAAGCAATTGTTCCTTGGTTACATACCCCTTGGAAAATAAGTAGTTGCCAAAAAATTGATTATACATATTTTTTAATTGCCTCTAAAATCTGTTCTTTGTTGAAAGGTTTCTGAATGAAGTCAGCAGCACCAGCTTCAAGCGCGCATTTTAGCTGAGTCTGTGTACCAACAGATGAAACAATGATAATAATTGCGTCGCTATCAAACGACATAATCTCCTCAATAGCAATGTTACCATCCTTATTAGGCATTACAATATCTAGGAATACAAGGTTTGGCTTGTGCTCCTTGTAGATATCGATAGCAGTCTGTCCATCAGAAGCTTCGAGGATGGTAGGTTTACCTACAGTAAAGATGATATCCTTGATTTGTTTGCGTGCTAGAATCGAATCATCGCATACTAAAATTTTACAATCGTTTATACTCATTATTGCGACTCCTTTTCATAAGTATATTATGTTCATTTTACACCCAAAGCGGGGGTAAAGCAAGATAGCATTAAAAAAATATAAATTGCTGGAATACTGAGAAACTTGTGATATAATCAAGGCAAAGAGAGGTGAAAAGACATGGGTTCGATTAATATAATGCTTATGATAGATGTAGTGATTGTGATACTTGGAATCTATCTGTTATTCTTATCCGTTCGCATGAAAAAGAGTAAAAAGGTAGAGCGGTTCATCATTCCGGAGGAGACATTGAAGCAGTGTAAGCAGGAAGAGGAGCTCGCAAAGTATCTGTCTGTCCGCATGATGGCATTTTCGATTGTTTTGTCAGTCGGTGGTGCGCTTATGGTAGTACATGAGACGCTTTATAATATGGGATATGGATATTATTTTATTGTTGCAATAATTGCGATAGCTTTTTGCATATTCTATAAGCAATTGACAGACGGAAAGGTGAAGTATTGCTAAAATATAGCAAAATTATGATTGACAAATCTTTGACATGGTGTATGATATAATAGACGGAAAAGTTGATTTTTAATTTATGACTTTTTTATAAAAGGAGGACTTAACCTATGGCAACAAAAGCGTATTATCCGCTCAACGAAATCGGTGCTGGAAAAGTTGGATTTTCTAGGACACGTTCCATCATCGAAGCTGCTTTCTACGGAAATAACGTAGTAAAAGTAAACACATTAAAAGAAGCTTATGAACTAGCGAAGAACTCTCCAGGAACTGTTGTAACAGATATGCCAATCAAGGATGGTGAAACATTCGGCCTTGAAAAAGACGCTAAGGTATTACTATTCAACGATGGTGCTGTAACAGGTCGTTACGCAGCTGCTCGTCGAATCAAAGGCGAACCAGGTGTAGATGAAGTTAAATTAGATAAAGTAGTAATGGATGCTGTGTATGAAGCACGTTGGAAAACTATGTATCATGCAGAATGTTTCATCGGTCTTGATCCGGAATTCATGGTGAAGGCTCACCTTCTGATTCCGGAAGGAGAAGAAAATATTC
>CAYPAM010000194.1:0-3096 GCA_964408715.1 uncultured Lachnobacterium sp. | reverse complement strand
TATTTTCCCTTTGGTTCCAAAGAGAAGAATGAATAGAATGTTACTACTCCATAGATTTCTGCTACTGAAATCCCTGTCTTTTCAGATACAATCTGCTGAACATCTAAAGGAATATATCCATATTCATTCTGGATGTCACTTAAAATCATCATGAGCGGTGTTTTTTCATTTGCGTATCTGTCACAGATTTCTGTGATTTTTGCAGCTGCCGCTTCACTAATATGTTCCATACTAGTTTTTCCTCCTAAATTTCCTTATATAGTTCACAATATCATACAAGCCACATACTATGGCCTTAAGCTCATACCACCTTCAAGCATGATAGTTTCACCTGTCATATACTTGAAATCCGGGTTTGCCAGCTGTACACATACACGACCGATTTCTAATTCCGGATCGCCAAAACGTTTCATTGGTGGTGTTGGCCAGTTCTTCTTAAAGCTTTCCGGATATGCTTTTTTGTATTTTTCCAGCTGAACAGTCCAAGCCAGTGGACAAATACTATTGACATTGATTCCATCTTCTGCCCATTCTGTTGCAGCAACACGGGAAAGGGCACGAATACCTTCTTTTGCGGCACCGTTTGCAGCCTGACCAAGTCCACCGGACATAGCCGCACTGGATGCAAAGTTAATAACTGTTCCCTGTGTTTCCACTAAATGTGGATAGCACGCCTTCATGTAATAGAAAGCAGCGTATAAACCGGAATAAATTGCTAAATCAAACTGTTCTGTTGTATGTACTGCAAGTGGCACGCCCGCTTCTGAAGCCTGCGCATTGTTAATCAGTACATCAATACGACCAAATCTATCAATCGCCTGTTTTACTACGTCGTCTACGATTTCTTCGTTGTTAGCACCAGATCTGATGTTTGCGGTAATTGCCAATACTTCAATTCCGTAAAGTCTTTCTAACTCTTCTTTTGCATCAAGAAGCTTCTGTTCATCACGACCTGTAAGAACGAGATTACAACCTTCTTTAGCATAAGCTGTTGCAATACCATAACCAATCGAACCGCAACGTCCATCTGCTAAAACTGTTCTGCCACCACCTGTGATGATTGCTGTTTTACCTGTTAAATGACCCATCTTTTTTCCTCCAATCCTTAATTCATAGCCCACAAAAACCCATGATATTTATGATTGTTAATATAATAACATTCTTTTTCAAAAAAGTATAGTGACGTATCGTATAAATTTCAAAAAAAAAGCAAAAACTTTTTCTTAAAAAGTGTCTCTGGCATTTTATCTAGGAGGAACTCTTATATGGGCACATACAAAGTTGACATCTGCGGGGTGAACACCGCCAAACTTCCTATACTTAAAGAAGAAGAAAAAGACGAATTATTTCGGCGAATTAAGCAAGGTGACAAAGAAGCTCGTGAAATCTATATTCAAGGGAATCTGCGACTGGTACTTTCCGTCATTCGACGTTTTTCCAACCATAATGAGAACTTAGATGATTTATTTCAAATCGGATGTATCGGACTGATGAAGTCCATTGATAATTTTGACCCTAGTATCGGTGTAAAATTCTCCACCTATGCGGTTCCAATGATTATTGGCGAAATCAGACGTTACCTACGGGATAACAGCTCTTATCGTATCCCTCGTTCTCTCCGTGACACCGCCTACAAAGCGATTCATGCCAAAGAACTTCTCTCCCGCACCTCTACGCATGAACCAACACTAGAGGAAATCGCAAAAGAATGTGAGCTTACCACCGAAGAAATCATCTATGCGCTTGATGCCATACAAGCTCCTCTTAGCCTCTTTGACCCGGTCTACACCGATAACGGCGACACTCTCTATGTCATGGATCAGATATCCGACAAGAAAAACAAAGAAGAAAACTGGATTGAAGACCTTTCTATCTCGACTGCTATGAAACAATTGAATGAACGAGACGAACAAATCATCCGTTTACGCTTTTATGAAGGAAAAACCCAGATTGAAGTAGCCGAAGAGATTCACATCTCGCAGGCACAAGTCTCCCGCCTGGAAAAAAACGCCTTAAAACATATGCGCGCCTACTTGACGTAGGCGTGCATATGCTTTATTATTCCCCCTCTAAAAAAGGTTGATTACGGATGTTAACGAGTCGGCTTCGGCATATAATATTTTTCTGGTTTCTTCATCAGGTTCATCCTGGTCTGGCACCATTATCGGAGTACAACCTGCTCTGTAGGCCGCCAGAATGCCCGTAGGCGAGTCTTCTAACACTATGCACTCGCTTGGTTTAAGCCCTAGCTTTGACGCCGCATAGATGTAAATATCCGGTTGGGGCTTTCCTTTTTCTACCATATAACCGCTGACCAATGCATCAAAACGGTCAATAAGTCCCACTTGCGTAAGATAAAGCCGTGTACGCTCCAGTGGCGAGGAAGTTGCAATGGCGCGCTTGATTTTGCGCTGTTCTAGACAATCCAGCAATTCTACGATTCCTGGCTTTAACTCAACCCCTTCTTTTTCGATAAAAGCGTCCATAAGTTCCATACGTCTGTTTCTTACCTGTTCATAGTCTACGCTGTCGCCAAAATAAGATTTCAGTTTTGCTTCTCCCGCACCACGATTTAAACTGCGCATTCCAAGTGCCTGTTCTTTTGTCATTGGATATCCGAAATCCCATGCCGCTTCTTGCCAAAAACGTGTATAAAGTTTTTCTGTATCTAAAACCACTCCATCCATATCAAAGAGGACACCCTGAATGGCTGCCCCCTCTCGAAGATGTTCATTTATTACACAAATTTTATTTATCATCCGTTCCTCACATAGATATAATTTTTAACAATCCCATTTATCGCACAGAGAATTAATCTGGTCAGCAAATTTTGCAAGATCCTTATTTGCCATTCCTTCGCACTTACGAATCACAGATAGCAAACGCTCTCCTGCAGCGATTAAACGCGCAAATACACCTGTTGAAGCCTTCGCCTTCGCCTTAACCTTCTTCTCTGCCATCTTATGCGTGCCTTCCTGAACGCGCAAACCACTTTCAAGGTCATAGATATCGCCAGTATATGGCGCCACTGCATCAAAACCTACCGTATCCTTTACTGTCTGGGCAAAAGCTACTGCATTCTCTTCATCCCCATGT
>CAYPAM010000193.1:0-3169 GCA_964408715.1 uncultured Lachnobacterium sp. | reverse complement strand
CCTGGAATGCACGGAAGATATTTCCTGCACCAAAGTGAATCCAGAATGGATTTTCCTTAGTGTTTGCTGTTACTGCTTCTCTGTCAAACTGTGGAAGCTTATACCCTTTTGCTTCCCATTCTGCGCGATTCTGTAAACCAACCTTACTTAATTCCATAGTAATTACGATCTCCTTTCGTATCACGAATTTTCATGTTAATCTCATTATAAGGCTTTTCCAAAAAAATGAAATTGGTCGCATTGTTGTGCACATTGCAAAAGTTGCGGTTTTATGATACAATATGCACAAAGTTACAAGAAAAAACAAAAAATTCTATACAATTTAACCATTTTTTCGCAATTTTTACCACAATTTTTGCAAACAAGATGCTTTTATGCAATGGAGGACTTATGAAAAAGGATTTGCGCACCAATTTCAGCACCAGACAATATATGTTGTCCAAGGATTTTGAGATTTATTACTATAATGACCGAAATCTGCCAACTTTACGCGACCATACCCACAATTATTATGAATTTTACTTCTTATTGGGCGGTGATGTGTCTATCTATATCGATGGCACAAGTTATCCGCTGAAGCAAGGGGATATGATTCTGATTCCTCCCGGGCTGCATCATCATGTGTTCGTGCATAATCCGGATATGCCTTATCAGCGAATTGTTTTCTGGATATCTCAGGATTACTATAACCAGTTGCTAGAGGTCTCCTCAGACTATGGCTATTTGGCAAAACACGTTGCCGCCAACAAACGCTATATCTTCCACTATGATTTGATTGAATTCAATACCCTTCAATCCAAAGCCTTCCAGCTAATCGATGAGATTCACTTTGAACGCTTTGGAAAAGCCGCCAAGGTCTCTTTGCTGGTAAATGACCTGATTCTTCACGTGAACCGTACTATTTACGAGCAGGAAAACCCAAATGCGCCGAGAGAAGAACAGAGCCTCTATCAGAATATTATCTCTTATATCGAAAATCACTTAGAGGAGCCTCTCTCATTAGATTTGCTCGCAGAAGAGTTCTATGTAAGTAAATACCACATTGCGCATGTATTTAAGGAGAATATCGGTCTGTCCGTACACCAGTACATATCAAAAAAGCGCCTCGCCATGTCGCGAGACGCCATCTTAAGTAATGCTGCAATTACCGAAGCATATCTTCGATGCGGATTTAGTGACTACTCCAGTTTCTTCCGTGCTTTTAAGAAGGAATACGGTGTTTCCCCGAAGGAATACAAGGAATTATATATGCATTCGCAGGACACAGAAGGGTAAGCAACAATATGCCATTTTATTTACTGCTCTTTTTTTGCAACGCCTCAATAACAGCAAAAACAACTACTACGAGCAGTGCCCAGCCAAGTGCCAGCCACAGATATTCCATATTCCAGAGCTCATATCCCACCCAATCTGCTGTGCCTGCATCTTGAAACCATCCAAGAGTATGCATATTTGGAGAGATGAACGCAAATGGTATCAGAAGCATATTACGAATCCCAAAAAGAAGTACATTTTTTCTGTTCGTTTTATCTTTTATCAGGAACACAATAAAAGCTACAATATTAGCAATGAGAAACGCTAACGCAACAAGTGTAATAGCAGTATATAAAGGTGATGTCTCATAATGATTATCAAAATATGGAGCCACAAACAGTAACACACTTGCAAGAATTACTGAACCAATTTGTATCCAATTCATTTTGTCTAAGCTTTTCTTGGTCGATACTTCGCATCTGTCAGCTTCCGTTTCTGCTAACGTCTGATTCTCACCAGTAATCCACGCCATATATGGTGCCTTTGCTTTTAAATAAATAAGCAACATCATAAGAATGATTCCGCCCAAGCAAAGTACAAAGTAGCTATGAATTGCAAGTACACCTTTTACATACCCAGTATCCACCAATACCAGTGGCAAGGATAACACTATTACTCCCAAAATAACCCAAAAAGTGGTAAAAGAGTACGCTCCAAGGCAATGATTGAATCTTCCAACCAAAGTCGCATCTGCATTCTCAAATAACTCATTGTCTGTTTTCACATCTTTTGTTCTGCTTACCGCTAAAGCTGCAATCACAAAAGCACATGCCTCAAATAGAAGCATTACCGCAAAGCCAATAACCGGACGATAAAATCCATAGGATATGCCAAACATACATACCAAACCTACAACAGCTACTGCAAGGGCTATCCATATCAGTGTTTTGAACCCGGAAAGTGTGCGGTTAATGAGTGCCTTCACCTGTTTTTCAATCTTTGGCTCACTCTTCTCTGCTTGTAATGTAGTTGTAATGCGTTCCCCTTTTAACAACTCATCGCAGGTTACTCCAAGTAATTCTGCAAGAGCTGGCAAAATGGATATGTCCGGGGCACACTCGTCACGCTCCCAACGGCTGACCGCTTTGTTCGATACTGCAAGTCTGTCAGCCACCTCTTGCTGTGTCAGTCCATTTGCCTTTCGCAATGCCGCTATAAATTGTCCAATTGTTTTCTTTTCCATAATTAATTACGCCTCCTGTAACGTTTTTACATCTTTATTCTCCGAA
Organism: uncultured Lachnobacterium sp.; assembly: GCA_964408715.1. Classification (GTDB taxonomy): domain Bacteria; phylum Bacillota; class Clostridia; order Lachnospirales; family Lachnospiraceae; genus Roseburia. The sequence goes on along the minus strand of CAYPAM010000193.1, from coordinate 626 downwards.
AACGTCACATAAATTAACAGCCCGCAAAACGAAAATCTGTCTCGCAAACTGAGAAAATGCTACTTAGCAGCATATTCAACAAGCAAAAAGCTGCTACTTATGTAAGTAACAGCTTATTCTTCCCTATTTTGTAGGAATCAGTTTCTCTTTGCCACCCATGTATGGACGAAGCGCAACTGGAATGTTAACGCTTCCATCTGCATTCAAGTTGTTCTCTAAGAATGCAATAAGCATACGTGGTGGAGCAACTACTGTGTTGTTCAATGTATGAGCAAAGTACTTGTTGTTGTCCTTATCTTTTACACGAATCTTTAATCTTCTAGCCTGCGCATCGCCTAAGTTAGAGCAGCTACCTACTTCGAAGTATTTCTTCTGACGTGGACTCCAAGCTTCAACGTCACAAGATTTTACCTTGAGGTCTGCAAGGTCTCCGGAACAGCATTCCAGTGTTCTTACCGGAATATCAAGGCTTCTGAATAAATCTACCGTGTTTTTCCATAATACATCATAGTATTTTGGAGATTCTTCTGGTTTACATACAACAATCATCTCCTGCTTTTCGAACTGGTGGATACGGTATACACCACGTTCTTCAATACCATGAGCACCTTTTTCCTTACGGAAGC
>CAYPAM010000192.1:0-3278 GCA_964408715.1 uncultured Lachnobacterium sp. | reverse complement strand
GCTGTACTTTCCGTCAAGTTATGTATACAACTCTAGGCTGATTCCTAATGCTTTATCAACTTCCTTTAGCATCTGACTGTCCAGATGACAAACTTTATCTTTTAATCGTTTTTTATCAATAGTTCTTAATTGTTCTAATAGAACCACCGAATCCTTGGCAAGATCATATTTTTCACTGTCTAATTCCACGTGAGTTGGCAATTTTGCTTTGTGCATCTGCGAAGTAATTGCTGCACAAATCACAGTTGGGCTATGTCGATTTCCAACATCGTTCTGCACAATTAATACAGGACGAATCCCACCTTGCTCTGAACCAATCACAGGTCTTAAATCAGCGTAATATATATCGCCTCTTAAAATCATTGATTCACACTCCATTAATTTGATATACGAGTAGTATTTCCAATTATCGAGTGCATATTCTATATTTTTATTCTTCGTAATAATTTACTCTTGGTACACGTGGTGTAATAAGACAGGCAAATTCATAATTGAATCGCTCCGACATATCTCCAAGCTCCTCCATCGTGATACAGTACTGACCGTCTCGACCGAGAAGTGTTACTTCATCACCTTCTACAACTCCCTCAATATGGCTGACGTCCACCATAAACTGGTCCATACAAATCCTTCCACATATTGGAGCCTTCTGACCACGAATTAATACATAACCTTTATTCGATAAGCTTCTGGCATAGCCATCTCCATATCCTACCGGAATAGTTGCGATGATTTGTTTTTCCGGTGTCACATAGGTTCCGCCATAGCTGATTGCACGCCCTGCCTCAAGCTCTTTTACATATGACACATGGCTCTTTAGAGACATAACCGGATGTAAATCCATCTTCTCTCTGGACACCTCATCCGATGGCCACAGACCATACAATATAATTCCGGCACGAACAACATTCATATTGGCTTCTGGAAGGTCAATGATTCCGGCACTGTTTGAGCAATGCTTTACTGGAATAGTGATTCCCTTCTCTTCCAGCATATGACACATCTTCGCAAAAAGCTCCATTTGCACATAGGTTGATGTCTTATCCTTCGTATCTGCGCTTGCAAAATGCGTAAAAATTCCTTCGATTTCAATATTAGGAAGCTTTGCAATCTGTTCAATCACATCCGCAGTATCCGTATTTACCTGGAAACCAATTCTACTCATACCAGTATCAATTTTTATATGAATATGACAGATTTTTCCTTTTGCTACTGCAATATCCGAGAGTTTCTTTGCAACCTTATAATCGCAGACACATGGACGAATATCCTCATCTACGATACGTTCAAACTGTTCACGGAAGGTAACACCAAGAATCATGATTGGCTTCTTACGACCATCCTCGATTAGTGCTACCGCTTCATCCACGGTTGCAACCGCATATCCCCATAAATATGGCACATTCTCAATTGCTTTTGCAATTGGAAGTGCTCCATGTCCATAGCCATCGGTTTTGATAACTGCCACAATCTGTGTATCGTTCTTGATATTTTTATGCATTTCCTCCAGATTGTGTAATACCGCAGACAGATTAATGTCCGCATAAACTCTGCTATTTCGCATAATTATTTATTCTCCATTTTATTCCAAACTTCTATTAATCCCTCTATAACATCCGACGCTGTCACACCATGTGTTCCCATACGCAGCATCGCTGCATCACCAGCCATACCATGCACATACACACCATACGCTGCCGCGTCGATTCCTTTCATTCCCTGTGCAAGAAACGCACCAATAATACCAGTCAAGACATCGCCACTACCTGCTGTCGCCATACCATTGTTACCCGACAAATTCAGATAACTCATTCCATATGGATTCGCTGTAACAGTCCGAAAATCCTTAAGCACACAGATGACATCATACATTCTTGCAAACTCTAATGCACTTTCCGCAAGATTATTTTGAAGCCACGCAACTTCTTTTCCGGTAAGACGTGAAAACTCACCCAAATGTGGCGTCAAAATAAATTCTGTATGAGGCAGTGATAAAGAATTAACATCCTGTGCAATCAAATTCAATGCATCCGCATCCCAGACAACCGGTACGGCCGCATTCTGTTGTACGGTATGCACAAGCTTTCTTGCAACTGCCGATGTTCCAAGTCCGGGACCAATCACAATCGCATCTGCCCATTTCATAGCGTTTATCAGCTCTGTTTCATCCAGATGCTCGCCATATGTTGTAAGAATCGCCTCCGGTACAGAGGTCTGAATGATAACGCGATTTGCTTCACTTGTAAATATCTTAACCAATCCTACACCATTATGATATGCAGCTTTTGCAGAAAGAATAGCTGCACCAGCCATATTCGGACTGCCTGCAATGATCAAAAGCTTGCCGAATGTACCTTTATTCGAATGCGCTGGACGTGTTGCAATATTCTTCACATCTGCTTCTTCCAGATACGCCATGCCGGGCTTTTTCTCAAGCCAGCTTCGATTGGTGATTCCCATGTCGGCAACAATTACTTCGCCTGCATAGTCGCACCCTGGCCAAAGATACTGTCCCCGCTTTGCATAGGAAAACGTAATTGTATAATCACATTTTACAGCATTTCCCATTACCTGACCATTATCCGAGCTAATTCCCGATGGCATATCCACTGCAATTGTCATTGCCCCAATTGCGTTAATGGTATCTACAATCTGCAAATATTCTGCACTTAAAGGCCGAGATAGCCCAATTCCAAACACAGCATCAATCACGAAATCATACTTCTCATTGGAAATATCCCTGATATCTGTTAGCCTCGGGTAATTATAAGTTGTATATATCGCTTCCTGCGTCTTGTAAGACTCTGTTTTTTCTGCTTTTAACTTCCAAGCTTCTTTTACGGGAAGAACAGCCGTTTCAATTCCACGTTCATTTAACAGACGCGCAATCGCCATTCCATCCGCGCCATTATTGCCAGTGCCACAGAATACGATGCCTTTTTGTGCTTGTCCTTGTAAAATGGCAGAAAGCTTCCAGACAAACACCATCGCTGCTTGCTCCATAAGCACCAATTCAGGCATATGAAAATGGCTGATTGTATTTTGATCTAAAAGCTTCATTTCTTTTCCTGATACAAGATATCTCAAGTTGTTTCCCTCGATTCCTTATTATCATTATTCTCTTCTTCTTTTTCATACTTGATATCAAAGATATCAATTACCTGCGCACCAAATATATCATGAAGATATTCATAAATCTCACGATTATTAATATCACGGTTCTGCTTACGGATAATATTGGTCTTTAAGTCAATACGAACCTGATTAATCCAGCTTTC
>CAYPAM010000191.1:0-3285 GCA_964408715.1 uncultured Lachnobacterium sp. | reverse complement strand
CATACAACATGATGTTCGTAGGACCAGGCTGGATGAACAAGATGGGACGTTGGGAACAGCCATATGAGCTGCTTTACAAATCATACAGTGATGGATGTAAATACTACGGAGACTTAAAGAAGGAAGGCAAGCTTATCGACATGACAATGGCTGAGTTTGCTGACTACTATAGAGAAAAGAAGGGCGTAAACGCTGGAAACTACAATGAGCCGGAATGTGCTCCTTGGAGAGATATCCTTTATGGCTCAGACAAACAGTTATTCTGGTATTGTGACCCATATATGAGAGCATGTGTCAACATGGATCAGGGTGGTGCAATTGTCGACCTTCGCCCATATGTTGCTAAGCTTGAATGGCCAGTAGGTATCGGCACACCACATGTACAGGATGCGTCTTATCCATTCCTGATTCAGGAAAAATACCGTGCCGGATACTTCACACACTATGCAGGAGCAGGAACAGTAAGAAGTGCAAAGCTGTCTTACAACGGCGAAGAGGTTGACCTGTGCCTCTGCCCAACACACTGCCACTTCTCAGAAGAAGTCATCGATGGCAAGAAGAACCGTATCCTGACACTTGACCCGGTAGAAATCAAGTTCAACGGTGTAACCGTGAAGCTACAGACCAAGGAATACTTTGAAGAAGGTGCTTCCAACATCAAGATTGAGAGAAATATCCTTGAAATCAGCGATCCAAATGCGGATATCACATTGGACGAATATATCACAGCCTGCTATGGTACAACCGAGTATCCAGAAGACATGACAGGTATTACACTTGCATGTGAAGGAGAAAACGGCGAGACAATCAATTACGAATACCGATGCCGTGATGCGAAGCTAGAGGGAGCTACAGCAGTTAGCGCAGTTGTTCCAGCTATCCAGACCAAGGTCTCCCTTACTGCATCTGACAAAGCGCTTGGCTACATTGAAGAAGGATACGCATTCTCACCAATGTTCAAGCTTGGTTATAAGAAGAAAATATCTGACAAGGAGGTATTTGCAACATGGCTCAACTTGGAAAAGGCAAATTAAATTACAGATGTCCTTCCTGCTTTATGCGAGACCTCGACATCGATATGTTTTACAACAAAGAAACAGGAATTTATAGCTGCATTCGTTGCCAGTACAGAGGCGATGAAAAAGACGTATTAGAGAAGAACGAGATGGTTCGTTTCCGCTACGGCTCAATGCACGAAAGAATCACAAAGTTCGACTTTGATTAACATGTCGACTACTTCAGGGAGAAGAATATGAGCGAATTTATAAAAGGCATGGACCTTTCCACGATGCTCGAATTAGAGCAGTGTGGTGCAAAATATTACGATAATGGTCAGGAAATGGATATTCTCGACGTATGTAAGAAATACGACGTGGATACCATACGCCTGCGTATCTGGAATGATCCAAAATCTCCAGAGGGTGCTCCTTATGGCGCTGGTAATAACGATGTAGAAGCTACCATTGAGATGGGAAAACGCATAACAGAGGCTGGGCTTGGAGTGCTAATTAACTTTCATTACAGTGATTTCTGGGCGGACCCGGGCAAGCAGTATAAGCCAAAGGCATGGGAAGGCATGACAGTAGAAGAGCTAGAGCAGGCAGTTTATGATTTTACCAAGGAAGCTATGGAAGAAATCCTTGCTGCTGGCATCAACGTTACCTTGATTCAGGTGGGAAACGAGCTTTCTAATGGACTGATGTGGCCGGAGGGTCAGCTTTGGGGACCAGAGGGAGAGATGGATAATTACGATAATGTTGCAAAATTCGTAAATGCCGGGATTCGTGCCTGCCGTGATGTAAAGCGTGAGATTCCAATCATGATTCATCTGGATAATGGTGGAAACAATGAGTTATACCGCAGATGGTTCGATAACTACATTCCACGTGGAGAAGACTTCGAATACATCGGATTGTCATATTATCCATTCTGGCATGGTCGTCTTCAGCAGTTAGAGGACAATATGAACGATATTGCAGTGCGTTTTGGAAAAGAGCTTATTATTGCAGAAGTGTCTATGGGATATACCATGGAAGACTATGGTACATATGAGAAGTTAGAAGCGCATGAGCGTAAAGGCTATGCAACCAAACCACACCTCTTGGAGAACATCGATTATCCAATGACTATACAGGGACAGGTGGACTTTACAAAGGATTTCCTAAACCGAGTGGCAAATGTAGCTGATAACAAGGGCTGTGGCTTCTTCTGGTGGGAACCAGCGTGGATTCCGGTTCCAGGCTCAGGCTGGGCAACTCCTGCCTCCTTAGAGTATATTCATGATAAGGGACCTTGTGGCAATGAATGGGCAAATCAGGCGTTATTCGACTACGAGGGCAACGCGCTTCCTACATGGGAAGTTATTAGAGAGTTTAATAAGAATTAAAAAATCGCTTCCACCTTTGGGTGGGAGCGATTTTGCTTCAAATGTTAAAAAATACACAAAATTGACCTATGTACTCCAGCATGATAGAATAGCAATAGATATAGTATTTGGGATGGAAGTAAAATACAATATAGTGAGATTATGTATTTGCAGAAGGGAGTTTACTATGCAGGCAATTTTTGAATCAATCAACGGCGTTTTTTCTTTCATTGGTCCATTATCGGACTTCCTGTGGGATTTCCCAACGAACTTTGAATGGTATGCGAACATTCCAATATTGGGGAACTTCTCATTTGCAATCATTTTGTTGCTGGGTTCCGGAATCTATTTCAGCTTCCGTATTGGCTTCATGCAGGTGACGCATTTTAAAAAGGGCATCAGGATTATGACAGAGAAGAGAACTGTGGACACGGGAATCTCTCCTTTGGCGGCTTTCCTGCTTAGCTCCGCAATGCGTGTCGGACCCGGAAATATCATAGGTGTAACTGGTGCGATTGCAGTCGGTGGACCGGGCGCATTGTTCTGGATGTGGGTATCGGCATTCTTTGGAATGGCAGTTGCTTATATGGAATCTGTATTGGCACAGATTTTTAAAGAAAAGAAGGGCGATGAATTCGTAGGAGGTCTGCCATTCTACGGTCGCAAGCTCCTTGGCAATAAGGTGTGGATTGGCATATTCCTGTCTGTTTTATATATTCTCTATGCACTTTGCTGTTTGCCGGCACAGGGCTTTAATGTAGTCTCTTCCGTTGGAAGGATGGCGGAAATCGTTACTGGGGGAGCGATTGCGTCGGATTCGTTATTCTATTATATTGTTGGTGCAATTGTAGTAGCAGTAACAGCGGTAATCGCGTTCGGTGGTATCAAAAAGGTTAGTAAGTGGACAGACAAGATGGTGC
>CAYPAM010000190.1:0-3297 GCA_964408715.1 uncultured Lachnobacterium sp. | reverse complement strand
CCCGCGGTCTCGACCTTGGCAAGGTCGCGCGTTACCAACTACGCCACTATCGCGTTTATGATGCCTTACAATAGGCACATTTGATATAATACCTTATAGGCTTTAGAATGTCAACAACTTTTTTTGGATTTTTTGCATTTTTTCATTGCATGCATTTTGCCATAGAAACATGCATATTTTAACGCCTTACGCATACTGTATATAAACGGGAATGAGGTGAAATCATGAGTGCCAAAACCAAAATTGTTGTTATTAAGTTAAAGGATATCCTGTTCTATGCCACCCTGGCTGCCTTGGGTATCATTCTACTACTGCTTCTATACATATTATTTCAACCGGATACTGCTACCACAAGTGGAATTATCAGCGTATAACACCATCTAGGCGGCTCCACACACACAAGTGGCTGTTGCGCCATGGATTTCATACCTAACGTCCGTGGAGCAACAGTTTTTTGTTTTTCTTATCATGTAGATGGAAGCTTCTGGTTTATGAAAAGTTCCTACTGCTATTTGCATGGGCGTAGAGAGAAATTTTTTCTCTCTGCGCCCATTTTCTAATCGATTCATGTATATTTCATGCCTTTTCTCCTGCGGATTGGGCGTACTGAAAAAAATTCTCCCCCTACGCCCTCAATTTGGAAAAGGCAAGGGCGTTACAGACATATTTTCTCACCATCGCCCAATCCAGCTTTATAATCCTCGAATTTCTAAGCTAAAAGGGCATATGGGGATAAAAGTTGGGCGTAGCGGGGTAATTTTTCTCTCTACGCCCAATCCCCCAGTTGGAGTCAAACTACATCTGGCATCTCCACACATAAAAAAACTTCATCCTGACGCTTTTTTGATGCGTCTGACGACGCAATTACCTAGAACAAAGAGCCCGGGCGGTATTGCGCAGCAATTAAATTCCTCTCCGAAAGGTGCGCACCCTTAGGGGAGCGTTTTTTGCGTCATAGGAATTTCCTATGACGCAAAAAAAGTAGCTGTTGCGCCAGGTTTAAGTAAAACCCATGGCGTAACAGCCACTTTTTTATAGTTCTTTATTCCGCGTCTTCTGTAGAATCTTCTGTAGATTCTTCCGTAGTATCCTCTGTTGTCTCTTCAGTGTCTTCTGCGTATAAATCCTCTAAATAATCATCAAGACCTGCTGTTGTAACATAGTATGTGTTAACAGGACGGCTATCGATTACATAAAGCACTGTACTTACTCCAATCCATGCAACAAGTGCGATACCAACAATGCTTCCAAGAATCTTTGCAACCATACGTTTGCGTTTCTCTTTTGCAATTGTCTCTTTACGATTTGCTTTCTCTACTTTATACTGATCAACTTTTGCCTGACTCATTTGCTATATCTCCTTAGTACTTAAATACTTAACAGATATATATTACAAGGTTTTGTACAAAAAATCAAGGAAATTCTTGCATATCACACAATTTTCACATATTACGTGATTTATCAAGGCAAGCCTTCATTGCATCCATCACAGCTGCACGCATGCCCTGCTCTTCTAACACGCGTACTGCCTGAATCGTCGTTCCGCCTGGGGAGCATACCATATCCTTAAGCTCCCCCGGATGCTTTCCTGTTTCGAGCACCATCTTGGCACTGCCTAGAACCGCCTGTGCTGCAAAAGTATACGCCTGATTTCTAGGCATTCCACCTTCTACTGCTGCATCTGCCATTGCTTCAATGAACATGAATACATATGCAGGTGAGCTTCCACTTACGGCTGTCACTACATCCAGTAACTTCTCTGTTACGATTTCTGTTTTGGAAAATCCACTACACAAATCACATACATTCTTAAGCTCTGTGGCTGTTACTTTGTCATTGGCACAGATGCCCATCATACCCTCTTTAACAAGAGACGGTGTGTTTGGCATAGCGCGAATTATCTTGCATGGTTTTCCAATCTTTTCCTGCAACCATTCAAATGTCTTGCCCGGTGCAATTGAGATTATAACCGTCTTCTCCGTGATTGCACTGCAAACCTCCATCAGCACTTCCTCATAATACTGTGGCTTTACTGCTAGGAAGATATATTCTGCCTCGCGCACTACATCAATATTCTGCGCAGCAACGGAAACCTGATATTCCTTTTCCAGTTTCTCCCTGGTTGCTGCCGTTTTTGCAGATACAATGATATTATGCTCTGTTATCTTTCCAGAATCCAGCATACCTGCAAGCATTGCCTGCCCCATATTGCCACACCCAATAAAACCAATTTTCATAATATAAGCCTCCACGAATTGTTATGATCTATAATCGCCGTTGATTTTTACATATTCATATGTGAGGTCACAGCCCCAAGCCTTAGCTTTCGCGTCCCCCTGATTTAAGTTGATATTGATATAAATCTCCTCTGCGCCTAATATATCCTTTGCAATTTCCTCGGAGAATTCCACGCCTGAGCCCGCTCTACAGACTGCGATGGTTCCTCTGTCTGATGCCAAATCAACATCTACCTTATCAATGTCAAATTCTGCTTCTGCATATCCGATTGCGCACAGGATTCTACCCCAGTTTGCATCTTCTCCAAACATGGCGCACTTGAAAAGTGGCGAACGAATAACGCTTTTGGCAACGATAATCGCGGTATCCAAATCCGGTGCTCCAGCGCAGGTACACTCAAGCATCTTGCTTGCACCTTCGCCGTCCTTTGCGAGCATCTTGGTCAGGTTCATAAGCACCTCATATAGTGCAGCCTTGAACATGGCATAGTCTTCGTCTTCCTTCGTGATTTTGGCGTTGCCAGCAAGGCCATTTGCCATAACCGTTAAAGTATCATTTGTTGAAGTATCGCCATCTACGCTCAAGCAATTATACGTCACCTTTACGATTTCTGATAATGCCTTCTGTAACAGGTCTGCGTCAATGGCAGCATCCGTGGTTACGAAGTTCAATGTAGTTGCCATATTTGGATGAATCATCCCGCTGCCCTTTGCCATACCGCCCATGGTACACTCTACGCCGCCTACATGAAAATGCACTGCGTATTCCTTCATGACGGTATCAGTTGTCATAATGGCATTGGCTGCACGCTTGTTGCCGTCTGCAGTCAAGCCCTCAACCAATGGCTTGATATGATTTGCGATTGGCTCCATAGGGAGAATCTGTCCGATTACACCTGTAGATGCAACAATCACTTCTTCTGCTTTTACATCGTATCCCTGTGCCGTAAGCTCCTCTGCTGCAAGCTTACACATGGTTTCTGCCTTTTGCACACCATCGAAATTACAGGTGTTGGCATTCTTGCTATTTACAATAATGGCTTTGGATTTTCCGCCGGAT
>CAYPAM010000189.1:0-3304 GCA_964408715.1 uncultured Lachnobacterium sp. | reverse complement strand
AACATTTCGCCAAATCTGTTAATTATTGTCGTTTCCTCGTTTGGATTTATGAGAGGAAAGAAAGAAGGAATGTATATCGGTTTCTTTTGTGGGCTCCTTATGGACATTTTTTGCGGTTTTTATCTAGGGGTATATGCTTTACTGTATATGTATATTGGATATGTAAATGGTTATTTTCAAAAACGTTTTTATCCAGAAGATATCAAATTACCAATGCTGTTGATTTCAGCAAGTAACCTGATAGCAAGCCTGTTTACCTATGTATGCATGTTTTTCTTCCGCGGTAGATTTGATATCGTATATTACTTGAAGGCAATTATTATTCCAGAATTGGTGTATACGATGGTAATTACCATCTTCTTATACATTATTCTACTCAAAGTCAATCAGAAACTTGAGGCTTACGAGAAAAGGAGAGCAATAAAATTTGATTTATGATATTATGGATTTTCTAAAGCGTTTCTTCAAATCAAGATTATTTGTCCTTTCAACCGTAATGGTTATTATGTTTTCGACAATTTTACTGCGTGTATTTTCTTTACAGGTAGTAAATGGACAGATGTATCAGGATAACTTCGAAATGCTAATTGAAAAAACCTTAGCAATTGATGCAACTCGTGGAAATATCTATGATTGCAATGGAAAACTATTAGCTTATAACGAATTAGCTTATTCTGTCACGATTTCCGACAGTGGGAAATACGATGACCCCAAGGAAAAGGGCAAAATACTCAATCCACAGCTTGCGGAAATCGTTGAAATGTTAGAAGACAACGAAGATGTTTTATACAACGATTTTAAAATTGATTTAAATGAGGATGGAACCTATAGCTATAATGTTAGCGGTACTCGTTTAAAGAGATTCCTTGCAGATGTATTCGGAGAGTCGTCTTATTCTAACTTAAGCTATAATGAGAAGTACGGCTTTAATGAAGCAACTGCAACCGCAGAGCAGGTAATGGAATATTTGTGCGCTACGTATTATGTTGGCGAAGAATACAGCCAGAAAACTGCATATGAAATCGTCGTAATTCGATATGCCATGTCTTCTACAACTTTTTCCAGATATAAAGCAATTACCATTGCGGAAGATATTTCGGACAAGAGTGTTGCTTATATTAATGAACACAAAAACGATATGATTGGTGTTGACATCAAGGAAACTACCATTCGAAAATATAACGATAGCATATATTTTGCATCTATCATTGGATACACGGGCAAGATTTCCGAATCAGAGTACGAGGAGCTGTCTGCAACTGATTCCTCTTATGCAACCGATGATATCATCGGAAAGTCCGGTTTAGAGCAATACTACGAATCCTATTTGCGTGGAATTAACGGCGAACAGGTTGTATATGTCGATAACGTTGGTCGTATCAGTGCTGTTGTAAGCAGTGAAGAGCCTGTAGCCGGAAGCGATTTGTATCTTTCCATTGATGCGGATTTACAAAAGTCTGTATATCTTCTGTTAGAACAGGAGATTGCCGGAATTGTATACTCCAATATTGTAGATGGAAATATTCCGATTAAGGACGTGTATTTCGCTTTAATCGACAACAATATAGTTGATATTACGGGCTTTAATGAAGACGGCGCATCAGAAACCGCACAGATCGTCTATTCAAAATTCATTACGCATCAGGATAATGCCATTGAGAGTCTGCGCGAACAGCTTTATACCGCTAATCCGTTAATCAATAATAAGATGTCAGATGAACTATTGGATTATTTTACGTATTTTATCTCTTTACTAAAAGAAGAGGACGTATTATTAACCTCTCAGATTGATACATCGGACTCTGTATATATTAAGTGGCGTAATGGTAACTTAAGCCCGCAGGAATATTTGAATTACTGTATTTCAAAACAATGGATTGATATTAGTGTATTAGATGTTGATTCAAAATATGCTGATACATCAGAAATTTATGATGCAGTATGCAATCTTGCATTGGGTGAAGCGGTAAATGACAAGGATTTTGCCAAAATCGTATATAAATATATGGTTAACAGCAATGAAATAACCGGAAAAGAATTGTGTATTTTGTTGTTTGACCAGGGCGTGCTTGACTTTGATAATGGAACTTATACAAAGCTTCAGGAAAACGATATTAAGCCATATGATTTTATCCTTGATAAAATCAACACCTTAGAAATCACACCTGCACAGCTGGCGCTTGACCCATGTACTGGTTCCTGCATAATTACAGACGTAAATACCGGCGCAATCAAAGCACTGGTAAGTTATCCCGGTTATGACAATAACATGCTTGCAAACGGCGTTGATGCCGAATATTATGCAAAATTAAATGATGATAACTCAAACCCACAGTGGAATTATGCAACACAGGAAAAGACAGCACCAGGTTCCACCTTTAAAATGGTAACTGCAACAGCAGGTCTTGCAGAAGGGGTTATCACAAGTTCCTCTGTTTTGGAATGTACCGGTAAATTCTTACTTGTAGATAATGAGCCAGAATGTTGGATTTATCCATCCAGCACGCATAAAACAGAGACTCTGACAGATGCCATCAGAGATTCATGTAACGTATATTTCTATGAAGCAGGCTATCGATTAAGCACCAAGAATACAGGTATTTATAGCGATGCGCTTGGTATATCCTACATTAAGGAATATGCATCCATCTTTGGATTGGATAAGAAAACAGGCTTGGAGATTGCTGAATCAACGTCAACGATTGCGACACAGTATCCAGTCATGGCTGCAATCGGACAGAGTAATAACAATATTACGACAGCAGCATTATCCAGATATGTTACCGCTGTTGCAACAGGAAAGCTGTATGATTACCAGCTCATGAGCAAAATCGTTGACCATGACGGCAATGTTCTTGTTGAATACACTTCACAATATGAGGATATATCGAGCACATTGAACGATTCAGATTGGGCAAGTATCCGATATGGCATGCGTCTTGTGTGTCAGAGCAATAAGTACCTTAAGAATTTCTCAATTGATGTAGCCGGAAAAACCGGTACTGCACAGCAGATAAGTACACGTCCTAACCATGCGCTTTTTGTTGGATATGCCCCATATGAAGATCCGGAAATCTCAATTGCAACACGTATCGCATATGGATATACATCAAACAATGCAGCAATGCTAGCTAAGAATATTCTGTCTGTTTATTTTGGTGAGCAGACATTAGATGATATCTTATCGTTAAATGCAGAGGGTGTTAACAGCTCTTCTGATAATAATATTACAGACTAACAGGAGGTTTATTTTCATGGGTGAAACAATTGTTTTCACTTCAGGAAAAGGCGGTGTTGGCAAGAC
>CAYPAM010000188.1:0-3305 GCA_964408715.1 uncultured Lachnobacterium sp. | reverse complement strand
CATACCATTTCTGAAATCTCCTGCTGTAATCATTCGATCTTATCCTCCTTAATTTAGCGAGTAAACTCTCATCCATAGATTTTACTATAAAATGCCATATATTTCAACCTTAAAATGCTTGATTCCTAGGTTTTTTACTGTTTCACGCGCCTGAAAATGCTCATTACTCCTCTAACGCATGAATCATATCGATACGCGTCTGGTGTCTTCCGCCCTCGAACTGCGCCTCTAAATAAGCCTTTACAATATCTTTTGCAAGCTCGGTTCCAACAATACGTGCTCCGAATGCAATAATGTTGGCATTGTTGTGCTGTTTTACCAGACGAGCAGTTGCAACATCAGAGCATACTGCTGCACGAACGCCTTTTACCTTGTTTGCGGCGATGGAAATTCCAACACCTGTGCCACAAATCAGGATACCACAGTCATAATCCTCTTCTACTACTGCGTGTCCTACGCGCGCCCCGATTTCCGGATAGTTGCAGCTTGCAGTTGTATCTACACCGAAGTTTACAACCTCGTGACCCAATTCCTGTACATACGCCATAATTTCATTTTTCAACTCTACTGCCGCATGGTCATTGCCGATTACAATTTTCATAATTTCAATCTCCTTATTTTACGTATATCTAAACCAAAGAAATTCCTTAACATTCTATATCACTGAGGATTCCTTACGTCTGGAGGATTCATATTTTGGTCCAAAAACGCGTCTTGCAATTTTATAGCAGAACAAAATCAGCTTCTCAGGAATACGCTTCAGCACAATCTGAATCTCTTCCTTTGGATGGATAGGTTTCACCAGAATCGTACGGATTCCCGCAAGATTAGCACCCATCACATCGGTAAATATCTGGTCGCCAACAAACAATGTGTTTTCCGTCGTTGTACCCATCTGCTCCATAGCCCTGCGATAATTCTTCGGCATTGGCTTTCCTGCGTTGTAGATGTAATTTACCTGCACCGCATCATTGAACATCTTCACGCGAGGCTCCTTGTTATTCGACAGCAACATGCAGGAAAATCCCAGCTCTTTGAGATGTGCAAACAACGCAATCGCGCGCTCATCTGCCGGCTCTCCATGACCAACCAAGGTGTTGTCCACATCAAATATGATACCCCGATAGCCCGCTTTATACAATTTGTCAAAATCAATCACATAGGTGGAATCTAAGTATTCCCCCGGAAAAAATATTGCCATGTATCTCTCCCCACTACCTTTCGTCATCGCAACACATAAAAAGGAAGAACCCCTTACGAGATTCTCCCCCTCATCTCTTACAAAATAAAGTTCTCACCTGAACGTAACGTCAACTCTGCGGCTGGCTCTTTGGCAGTTGCAGTCATGGCATCTCCCACAAAATACTGATACTGCTGCAGCAACTGGTCTTTTTCCATATCGGACAATGCCTGTTCCACATCAAGCTTGGTAATATCCGCATCCTCGCCCTTTAATTCATACACCTCATCCGGGCGATATTCCTGCGCATAGTTATAGGACGTATAGGTCTGTTGCAGACGCATATCATCCTGCTGCTGACGCTGTGTGATTCCCACTTCGACAGCCTCCTGCTGACGCGCTTCTTTTGCCGCCGCAATCTGCTGACTGCGAAGCTCACTAAGTCTTATGGAGTTGTATGTATAAATACCCGCACTTGGGCTCACTCCAGATACGTTCATCCTATCTCCCATGTCTTTTCAGACATTGCTATTCTAACATTTTCTTCAATTCGTTCATGAATGTATTCACGTCCTTAAACTCGCGGTATACAGACGCAAAACGTACATATGCAACAGAATCCAAATCCTTCAGCTTATCCATCAGAATCTCGCCGATAACAGTACTTGGAATCTCCTTCTCTTCTCTGTTGAATACTTCAACCTCTACCTCATCTACCAATCTGGTAATCTGATCTGCAGAAATTGGGCGCTTGTGGCACGCACGAAGAACACCAGCTTCAATCTTGGAACGATCATACTGCTCACGAATGTTATCTTTCTTAATAACGATGAGTGGAATCGTCTCAACCTTCTCGTACGTAGTAAAACGTTTTCCACAATCATCACAGAGTCTACGTCTTCTGATAGAATTATTGTCATCAGCCGGACGCGAGTCGATTACTCTGGTATTTTCACTGCTACAAAATGGACACTTCATAGTATACCCCCGCTTTCTGCGCAAAAATAGTTACTATAAGTATAACTTTCCTTGAAAATATTGTCAACTAAGATACACTAAATTTTGTGCCGCATTTCCTCTTTTAAGTTCACAAGTACAATATCTGGTCCAATTTTCACAATATCGCACCACGGAATACAGAATTCAAACTCCCTGCAAAAGCATCCAAGATACTTCCCCGGTCCCGGAACGATAATCGCACATATCTGTCCGCACTTCTCATCAAACTGCAAATCCCTCACATGCCCCAAGAAACAGCAGTCATTGACGTTTATTACCTCTTTTTCACATAAATCCAAAAAACGCATAGAAAAGCCCTCCTATACGTTAGTATATGCACCCTCATGAACCTGCGTCACAAAATAAAAAAGCTGTTGCGCCACGGATTTTTCAGGAAAACCCATTTTGCAACAGCCCATTTAATATTCTTATACGTTGAATAAAAACAGCATTACATCTCCATCTTTTACAACATATTCTTTTCCTTCTGTTCCAACTACACCTTTGGTCTTGGCTGCAGAAAGACTTCCGTACTCTAACAAATCCTTGTAGTTTACAACTTCTGCACGGATGAAACCTCTTTCAAAGTCGCTGTGAATCTTACCAGCGGCCTGTGGAGCCTTAGTACCCTTCTTGATGGTCCATGCTCTACACTCATCTTCACCAGCCGTTAAATAGCTGATAAGACCAAGCAAGCTATAGCTTGCTTTGATAAGCTTCTCAAGACCAGACTCCTTCAAGCCAAGGTCTTCTAGGAACATTGCCTTTTCATCGTCCTCTAATTCGGAGATTTCCTGTTCAATCTGTGCACAGATAACGAACACTTCACTGTTCTCTGCTGCCGCAAGCTCGCGAACTGCAGCAACATGAGGGTTGTCTGCACCGTCATTTGCAAGGTCTTCCTCTGCAACGTTCGCTGCATAGATGGTGGATTTTGCGGTTAACAGATTGTAGCCTGCATACCAAGCCTGCATATCTTCATCATCTGGAACCTCGAAGGTACGAGCCATCTTGCCTTCTTCCAGGTATGCTTTCAAAGATTCTATCAGTTCTAATTCTTTTGCCAGAGTCTTGTCCATACGAGCCTGTTTTGCAACCTTTGCAATACGACGCTCTAAGATTTCGA
>CAYPAM010000187.1:0-3335 GCA_964408715.1 uncultured Lachnobacterium sp. | reverse complement strand
GTGTTTCCTCAGGTGGCTTTCCATAGAAGAATCCCGTAGTGAACTGACGATAAGTGCAGTTACTAATCTGGTCGAGATACCAAGGCATATTCTCTTGGTACTTCTCTGGCGATTCCAGATAATCATCAATCGCCTTACGATAGGTACGTGCTACGGTTGCCACATAGAGAGCCGTCTTCATTCGACCTTCAATCTTATAGCTGTCGATTCCTGCCTCAACTAAATCCGGAATGTGTTCAATCATACACAAATCCTTTGAGTTAAAGATATAGGTACCGCGTTCATTTTCATATACAGGGAAGTATTCACCAGGACGCTTCTCCTCCACAACGGAATATTTCCAACGACATGGGTGTGTGCAAGCGCCCTTATTTGCATCTCTTCCGGTAAAATAATTCGACAGCAGGCATCTTCCGGAATAGGATATGCACATCGCACCATGAATAAAGGTCTCAATATCCATATCCTCTGGGATATTGTCGCGGATTTCCTTGATTTCACGTAGGGAAAGCTCACGTGCTGTTACGACACGCTTTGCGCCCATTTCATACCAGAACTTAAAGGTTCCGTAGTTGGTATTATTCGCCTGCGTACTGATGTGACGCTCGATTTCTGGGCAAACCTCCTTTGCAATCATAAAGATAGCCGGGTCTGCAATAATCAGTCCGTCTGGTCTGTCTGGCTTCATATCCCTTAACTCTTCAAAATATGTTCGCACGCCATCTAAGTCATAATTATGCGCCAGAATATTTGCAGTCACGTATACTTTTACACCATGGTCATGGGCAAACTTGATTCCTTCTGCCATTTCCTCTAAGGAAAAATTCTTTGCCTTAGCACGAAGTCCAAATGCTTCGCCCCCAATATATACTGCATCTGCACCAAAGATAACTGCAATTTTCAACACTTCCAGACTACTTGCCGGACATAGTAATTCAATCTTTCTCATTTCATACCTCAATATATTCGCTCATAATTCACTCATTTAGAGACATTATTCGCTCATTTTTTCACACTTACCGTAATTCCATCCCCAATTGGCATGACGGATGTTACCAAATCATCCCTGTGGGTCAGCTCGTACAGATACTCTCTCATACGTTTGTGAATGGTGCGGTTACGTCTTGTCACGACGAAGTGGGATTCAATAATATCGCCATCCTGCAGTACATTATCCGATACCAGCACGCCGTCTTTTTTCAAAAGACGCATCACATCCCCGAAGAAGTTGATGTACTGCCCCTTTGCCGCATCCATAAAAATCATATCAAAAGGCTCGTCGAGAGTCTTTAAAACCTCTGTTGCATCCCCTTCGAGAAGGGTAATCTGCTTGTCCTTTCCTGCGCGCACGAAATTATCGCGTGCAATTGGAATACGTTTGTCGTAATTTTCTATGGTAACAATCTCACACTCAACCGGATTGTACTCTGCCATAAGAATTGCAGAGAATCCAACCGCAGTTCCTACCTCTAAGATACGCTTTGGCTTTTGCATTGCCAGAAGCAACTTCAAAAAGCTCTGCATTTCCTTCCTGATAATTGGAACGTAAGAATCCAGAGCTTCTTTTTCTATGATATCTAATATGTCGGTATTACCGCAGTCCAATGAGTTGATATAGGTTACCAATCGCTCATCTACTACCATATTTTCACCTTTTTAATTTTCAGTTGTACTCTCCGTCTCGGAACCGGTGTCAGCTTCACTTTCCGTTTCCGTATCTGGTGTGCTGTCAATCGCATTGCCCTTTGTAGACATCGCAATCATCATCTCCTTAGGCTCCATAGAGGTGTTGAGGATATAAGTTCCCGGAATAATATCTTCTGCATATGCAGACAGCTTCAGCTGAAGCATAAACAGGTTTGCATCACGCACAAGCCCTTTTGATTCCAGTTCTTTTCCGATATCAAGTGCTCCCATAGAAGACTCTATCGTTACAACTACATCCGTTCCCGGTTCTGCTTCTATCGCTGGCTCCGTAAACACACGATAGCCAAAATCAAAAAATGTAAGGCTGACGCTGACCGTTCCATATATGATGACAAGTGCCACAATCGTGGTAATGCCTAGTTTAACAAATTTGAGCACTGCTTTGTTAAGTTTCATAATTACTCCTATACTTCCATAATGATTGGCATAATCATTGGACGTCTCTTTGTTTCCTTCCATACGAAATCACCAAGAGAATCTTTTACCATAGTCTTGATTTTGCTCCAGTCTGTAATACGACGTTCCATACAATACTCCATGGTATTGTTGAGCACTGTTTGCGCTTCATCCATGAGACTCTCTGAATTACGTACATATACGAAACCACGAGACACGATATCTGGCCCTGCAAGTACCTGACCAGTTACGCTTTCCAATGTCATAACGACGATAATAATACCATCCTCTGCCAGCTTCTGTCTATCTCGAATTACAATGTTACCTACGTCACCAACGCCGAGACCATCTACCATGACATTTCCTACCTGTACATGTCCGGTTATTTCTGCGCTGTTATCATCAAGCTCTAACACATCACCTGATGATAAAATCTTAATCGCATCCTTATTGTAGCCAAGCTCCTCTGCAATCTTCGCCTGTGCTACGAGATGCTTGTATTCTCCATGCACTGGAATACAGTACTTTGGATGTAAAAGGGAATAAATCAGCTTAATATCCTCCTTGCAGGCATGTCCGGATACATGAACATCCTGGAAGATAACATCTGCACCCTTTCTCATAAGTTCATTGATTACGCCTGTTACAGACTTCTCATTACCTGGAATTGGAGAAGAACTAAACACAATGGTATCGTTTGGCTTAATCGAAATCTTACGATGTGTACCGTTTGCCATTCGCGAAAGCGCTGCCATAGATTCTCCCTGACTACCTGTTGTAATAATGACTGTCTGCTCATCAGGGTAATTACGTAATAATTCTCCCTCAATCAGGATATTATCTGGCAAGGTAAGATAACCTAGCTCTGAAGCAATATTGATGGTACTTACCATGCTTCTTCCTTCAATTGCAACCTTTCTGCCATATTTCTGTGCAGAGTTAATAATCTGCTGCACACGGTCAACATTCGACGCAAATGTTGCGATAATAATACGTCGTGTTCTGTGTTCATCAAAGATATGGTCTAAGGTAGCACCGACACTCTTTTCCGATAAGGTAAATCCGGAACGCTCTGCATTGGTACTATCGCACATAACTGCAAGAACACCTTTTTTGCCGATTTCACCAAATCTCGCCAAATCAATGGCATCACCAAATACCGGTGTATAATCCACCTTAAAGTCTCCGGTATGCACAACAATTCCGGCCGGCGACTAAATCGCAAGCGCAGC
>CAYPAM010000186.1:0-3345 GCA_964408715.1 uncultured Lachnobacterium sp. | reverse complement strand
GCCTGACGGAACCAGACTTCACCGTGAGGAGGTGCGCTTGTTCCTAGAGTCCAATCCTGCCATTGAGACCGTTTGCGGCGGATTTAGCAATTTGGAATTCAGCAGAGCCGGTGTCAATAAGGGCGAGGGACTTCTACGCCTTGCCACGCTCCTTGGTGCACCCGCTGAACAGACAATGGCAATCGGTGATTCCGGCAATGACCTTGCGATTTTGGAAGCTGCCGGCATCGGCGTTGCGATGGAAAATGCATCCGATGACATCAAAGCGGCTGCCGACTATATCACCGCCTCAAACGAAGAGGACGGCGTTGCTGTCGCAATTGCGCATTTTATTCCGTAAAACATATCTTTTCAATGAATGGAGGCAAGTCTCTATTGTCCACCACGTAGCAATTCAACAGATTTTTTTAGTACGCTTATGGTTTTATCCACATCTCTTTGGGTCGTGTCTCTGCCCATTGTAAAACGGATGGTTCCATAGGCGTATTCTTTTGGCACACCAATCGCTTCAATGACATGGGAGACTGTGGTAATTCCGGAGTTGCACGCAGAGCCTGCCGATGCATAGATTCCCTCTTCTTCCAGAAGCACCAGAAGCGATGACCCCATCACATCCCGAAAAGAAAAATTCAAATTTCCCGGCAACCGTTTTTCGCTATGTCCGTTTAATCTGGCGTGCGGAATTTCGGATACCACCCTCTTTGCAAAATAATTGCGAAGTTTGGTTAGTTCCTTTGCTTTTCTACTCATTTCCGCTGTTGCAATGGCAAGTGCCTTCGCCATTCCCACGATTCCTGCCACATTCTCTGTGCCGGCTCTTTTTCCCATCTCCTGTGCTCCGCCGTGTATAAAGGACGGAAGCTCCACGCCCTCTCTTACATATAAAAATCCCATCCCCTTCGGCCCATGGAACTTGTGTGCACTTACACTCATCAGGTCAATTGGCATGCGGTGCACCGCTATCGGAAGCTGTCCCACCGCCTGCACAGCATCGGTATGGAAGATAATATTCTTTTTTCTAGCCAGCCGCCCGATTTCTTCGATGGGCTGTATCGTGCCAATCTCATTGTTCGCATACATAATGGAAATCAATGTTACTCTGTCGTCCTGACTTTTACTATACTCGCTCTCCCGAAGCACGCGTTCTAGCTGCCCAACATCTACAATTCCTTCGCGGTTTACATCAAGATATGTCACCTTGTATTCCAAATCCTCCAAAAATTTGCAGGAATGCAGCACTGCATGATGCTCTATTTTGGACGTAATGATGTGTTTTCCCAAATGCTTTCGCTCTCCAGCGGTATTCTTTATCGCCCAATTATCTGATTCACTTCCACCAGAGGTAAAAAAAATCTCACTTGGTTTTGCCATAATGCTTGCAGCCACCTGCTCTCTTGCAAGATTAATTGCATTTTTGGTCTCAACCCCCAGCTCGTAGGTCGTGGAAGCATTCCCATACTTTTTGATAAAATATGGTTCCATGGCATAAGTCACTTCCGGAAGCATTTCTGTAGTAGCAGCATTATCCAGATAAATTCTATTACTCATATATTGCCTCTTTCCACATATATTATTAGTAAAGCCCTCTATGGAGGTATTGCCTTGTTAACAAAACTAAAAAAACATCCTTTAATCTTAGGAACCTTCTTACTTACCGGAGCCGGCATTATAAGCAGAGTTCTGGGCTTCTTTTATAGGATATTCCTCTCAAGAACGATTGGTGCCAGTGGACTAGGACTATACCAACTGATTTTCCCAATATTTACCGTGTGTCTTGCCGTTTCCGCCAGTGGTATTCAGACTGCAATCTCACGCTTTGTCGCCGAAGAAAAAGGTGGAAAAAGGTATCTGCTTAGTGGATTGTTTCTTTCTGTACTTCTGTCCGTAGCATTTTCCATCGCCATCTACATTCTTGCCCCTTGGATTGCCTCTGATATTCTGCAAGAGCCTCGAACGGCAGAACTGCTTCAGGTGATGGTATTCGCACTTGTTCCGGCATGCATTCACTCCTGCTTCAACGGCTATTACTATGGCAAGAAAAATTCTACCATTCCGTCTGCCTGTCAGATTATAGAACAAGTCGCACGTGTATTTGGAACATATCTCATATATCAGGTTCTAGTGGAACAAGGCCTGCCTCTTGAGCCAATTCATGCCGTGTGGGGATTGGTCATTAGTGAATTGGCAGGATTGCTTGTGAACATGACCGCGTATCTCGGTGGAAAATCTCATGTGGCAGAAGGCGACCCGCTCATTCGACGCAGCAGCACCGATATGCCATCTGGGACTTCGTCGAAGGTCTCTGGCTACCTACATATCTACGCCGACAATTTACGCTGCACGCTCCCACCACTCATTGCCATGGCGTTTCCACTTAGTCTGAATCATATCCTTATGACTCTAAGCCACAGCGCGGAAGATCTCTTGATTCCACAAAAGCTTATGGAATATGGATATACCGCAGATGAAGCCTTGGGGCATTTTGGCATACTGACCGGTATGGCGATGTCGGTTATCTTCTTTCCGGCTGTCATTACCAACTCTCTATCTGTACTGTTGCTTCCGCGCATCTCCGAAGCAAAAGCCAGAGGTGACAATGCCCTTGTACTTGAGACGATAAAAGGAGCCTTATGCTGCGGTGTTGCATTAGGCTCCCTGTGTACGTTTGTTTTTCTGTTTTCTTCGGAATGGATTGGCGCTCACATATTCGGGGACGCACTGGCTGGCTTCTATGTGCAGATTCTAAGCATTCTCTGTCCATTTATGTATACTGCAAGCCTTCTTAATAGTATCGTAAATGGATTGGGATATGCCGGTTCAACACTTATCTGCAATCTGTCGGGATGTCTCATCCGCATTATTGCAATATGGTTCTACATGCCAACCTATGGAATGTATGCGTATATTGCTGCAATGGTTCTATCCCATATCGTAGTCATGCTTGAGCTACTATTTATTATCCTTATAAAATATAAACACGCGAGCCAAACGTAGTATATGCTACGCTTGGCTCGCTCTTTCTCGTTCTTCTTATTATGAGTTGCCAAGCAACTCGCAATTTTGTATCACAAACTCTTATACACGTGATAAATACTCACCAGTACGTGTATCAATCTTAATTACGTTTCCAATTTCAACGAATAATGGAACCATAACCTTTGCTCCGGTTTCCACGATAGCTGGCTTTGTTGCGCCTGTAGCTGTATCACCCTTGAAGCCTGGTTCTGTGTCTGTGATTTCAAGTTCAACGAACAATGGTGGTTCAACTGCAAATACGTTGCCATTGTGTGAACATACTTTACACATTTCATTTTCTTTTACGAATTTAAGAGCATCGCCTACAGA
>CAYPAM010000185.1:0-3353 GCA_964408715.1 uncultured Lachnobacterium sp. | reverse complement strand
CGATAGCTTTTCTGCTCCGGACAGATTCATATGAAGTCCTGCGTCATAAGTATCTGTGTTGTAATCAATTCCTATTTCCTCTACCAAATCCAGGAAATTAATAAACTGCAAATCTCTTTCTGCTGCAAATTCTTCTACCTGCACATCCCATTCGTCATACCAATATGGATAAACACTTGGCGCCTTGATAAGAAGCAAATCAATGTCATTTTCTTCACACAAATCTGCCATCATCTCCAGATACTTCCATGCATTTTCACCGAAGCTGTAGTCTGCAAGGACTCTCTTTGGAGGGATGGTTGTCACAGGCTTTACATCCACACGCATGTAATAACCATTATGAGACACCTTCTTAGTCGCAAACATGTATTTGAAGTCATCTGCTGTAAGTTCACTCCATCTGCTATGATATCTTAAAATTGGGAACACATAATCAAGGAACTGCTCGTCTTCCTTCATGGATGCAAGAATTGCATTCACCTTGGACATCGACCATTCCATTCCCTCTAAGGTCATACGGTTATATGCTTCTGACTGTGCCTCATCAAACTGAAGTGCCTGCACATTGAAAATGACTACTTCCGGTGTATGATAGCGCAGCGTATCCTCTAGGATGTAATACGACTGCATGATATACTGCTCTGCGCTTCCTCGGATATAGCTTGTTACACCATATTCTTCCCAAAGTGTAATTGGAGAAAAGTTCTCGTACACCTCACAGTCGCCTACGAATATAACATCGTAATCCTTTCTTTCTTCTTCATAGAATTCCGCAATAAACGCGCCTTCTATAACCCCGCTGACGTACTTTGGAATCAGCAAACGCTGCAAGCATGCCAGCACGACAACTACAATCATCACAGACGCAATGAGTTTTACCCATTTTTTGCCTTTTTGATTCATTTTTATGCTCCTATTAACTAAAATCTATTGTAAATAAACTGACTTGAGTCGTATCCAATACCATATGCTCCTAATACAAGCACAATGATAAATAAGCCAAACCACAGCGCAAAACGCACCGGATAAGGACGACTCGCAATTTTTTCTCTTACATTTTCTTTTCTTTGAACAAGACTAACTGCCAACATAATAAGGATACCCAAAAGCACCACGATATAATCGGTCAAGGTAAGTCCTAATTCCAATAACTGTCCATTCCACAGAATCTCCCAGTTGTTTGCCGTAAACATCGAGCCAAATGCACGGAAGGTATCTGCTACGGAAACATAGCAGTCAAACATATTCAACGCGCAAATCAACATAAAGGTTCTTACAACCATAAACAACTGATATGGCTTCTTGTCCTGCAAATGGAAACGATTGTGGAATTTTGCGTACAATGGCTCTAATTCCTGAGACACCATCAGTACTACGAAGTTCGCAAGTCCCCATGCGATAAAGTTCCAGCTCGCACCATGCCAGATGCCTGTTGCAAACCATACCAAGAAGGATGCAATATACACTGGAAGTCTCTTGCCAATCGCATCGCCAAAGGTTTTTCTTGCTGCCTTTGCTAAATCCATCACTACCTTGCTGGATGATACCGGATAGAAAATATAATCTCTAAACCAGTTGCACATGGAGATGTGCCATCTACGCCAGTATTCCTTTAATGATGTTGAGAAATACGGCAGGTTAAAGTTCTCCTGAATGGTAATACCGAGCGCCTGTCCAACACCGATTGTAACGTCAATGCCACCTGTGAAGTCTGCATACAACTGGATGGTATAAAGAATCATTCCAACAAACGCATATGCTCCGTGATATGTGCCCACATCACCTGTGATTTCCAGCACTGCCGGCATCAAACGGTCAGCTACGACAAGCTTCTTGAAAAATCCCCAAAGCACGCGCTGTAAGCCAAAGCTTACCGTCCTTGCGTCAAACGGATGCTTTTCATACAAGGTTTTTGACAAATCCGCAAAGCGGCTGATTGGTCCCTGTACGAGCTGTGGGAAGAAGGATATAAACAATGCAAACTTGAATGGATTCTTCTCTGCTTTTATTGTTCCCCGGTATACGTCAATCAAATACCCAATCGCCTGGAAGGTGTAAAATGAGATTCCCATAGGCAATGCCAATGAAACAAAAAAAGACTGGTCCCCATTTGCTGAGCCAGATGAAAAAATTGCAGTAATATTGCCAATTATGAAGTTTGTATACTTCACTACCGCTAAAATCCCCAGATTGAGAAGTAATGCTGCAAGCATCCAGACACGACGCTTTTTCTTCTGCGCCTTTTTGTATGCTTTCTTCTCTTCTTTGCTAAGGTCTAACTCCTTTGGTACCTTGTCTGGATATTTATCCATCATGTAACCGGCAAAGTATACGGTAATGATCGTTGTAATTATATATATCAGGTAGATAGGGCTTGCAAGAAAATAGAACAAACAACTGGCTGCAAGCAACAGCATCCACTGATACTTTTGCGGTATTGTATAGTACAATACCAACAATACCGCAACAAATATTATAAATTCATATGACGTAAATAACATTAGTTGTTTTTACTCCTCATCTTCCAACTGCTGAATTAATGCATACAGAGCCTGTGCAGAGTTGAAGTTCTCTGGGATAATGTGCTCTGCTGAAATTGTTACATCAAAGTTTTCGCTGATTTCTGAAATCAGTGTAACAATATCGAAGGAATCTAATATCATATCATCGATTAAGCCTTCTTCTGTTTCAAAATCAACATCTGGGTGTAAGTCTGATAAAATCTCTAATAATTCATCCATTTTCTTATCCTCTTTTCTTAAATTTATTTATTATAGTATTACTTCTTTAGCTTCTCAATAATCTTCTCTTTCATATCATGAGCACGATTCTTGATATTGCTTGAAGCAGTTCTTGATACGATAAGGCTTGACACAAAACGCGAAGCATAATCGTATTTTCCAAGGTTATATGCCATTGCTGCAATCAGCAGGTCAACAGTACTTTGATCCATACCACTCATTGGGTAATTTTCAGATGACATGGCTTTTACATAGCCGTCAAATGCCTGCTGGTAGAAGGAATCGTATTCCTTCTGCGCTGCTGCGATAGCTTGCGCATTCTTCTGAGCGTCCTCAGCCGCAAGCTGTTCCATCTTTCCACGAAGCAGCCATGCGATTTTCAAGCATTCATAGGCTTTTTCACTTGCTTGTCCTTTTTTCACGATTGTTGTATACAGAGCAAGCTTGTATCTTTCAATCGCAGTATCGTAGTCTAATACCTCGATTTCTTCGATTGGTTTGGTTGGTGCTGTTTTAAACTTCTCACATACCCCTTCTTTAATCAGTTTTACCTGCAAGCTGGACAAATGTGGGAAGTAACGGTTAACAGCAGTATATCCACATTTAGGGCAG
>CAYPAM010000184.1:0-3366 GCA_964408715.1 uncultured Lachnobacterium sp. | reverse complement strand
GAGCTTCCAGAGCATCACAAACGTGTATCGGAAATGGTCATTGAGCGCGCAAAACGTCTTGTTTAGCATAAGGAGGATGTTATGATTCTTCTGGATAGTATTACGCGTCTTGCAAGAGCGTACAACTTAACTGTCGCGCCAAGTGGACGTACACTTTCCGGCGGTCTTGACCCGGCAGCACTTCATATGCCAAAGCGTTTCTTTGGTGCTGCTCGTAATATGAGAGAGGGCGGCAGTCTTACCATTCTTGCAACTGCACTTGTGGATACAGGAAGCAAGATGGATGACGTAGTGTTTGAAGAATTTAAGGGTACCGGTAACATGGAACTTGTACTTGACCGTAAGCTTTCTGAGAAGAGAATCTTCCCGGCTGTAGATATCGTAAAGTCAGGAACTCGTCGTGATGATTTGCTGCTTGACGAAGATGAGATGGCTGCGGTTGAAATCATGCGCAAGGCGTTCAGTGGTATGAAAGCAGAGGAATCGGTAGAAACTATCCTTAACATGTTTGCACATACCAAGAATAACAAGGAATTTATCGACCAGGTAAGAAAAACGCGCATCTTCTAAAAAAATGAAAAATAACTATTGCATTCCAGATATATCTGTGTTATATTAATTAAGCTGTTTATCGGGATGTAAACGGACGTAACGTGTCGTCTCTTGCAGTAAGCATCATATGCGGATCGGGCATACGGGTGTAAAGAGATGTACAGAAACTTGAAAACGATAAGATTATAAAGAGGTGAAAATCATGAGAGAAGGAATCCATCCAGATTACTATCAGGCAACTGTTACATGTAACTGTGGAAACACATTTGTTACAGGTTCAACAAAATCAGAAATCCACGTAGAAATTTGTTCTAAATGCCATCCATTCTATACAGGACAGCAGAAAGCTAGCCAGGCTCGTGGACGTATTGAACAGTTCAATAAGAAATACGGCGTTAAATAATTATAAGCTACTGAGAAGGTTGAGGTTAATAAATCTCAACCTTTTTTCTCGCGTCATAGGAAATTCCTATGACGCAAAAAACGCTCCGCTAAGGATGCGCATCGCGGAGAGGAAGGTAATTGCTGCGCAATACCGCTCGGGCGCACAAGAATTGCGAGCAATTCTTGATTATGAAGAGGTGTTATAATATGAAATACTCAGGTGTTGGTGGACAGGCTGTTATGGAAGGCGTAATGATGCGCAATGGCGACAAGTACGCAGTAGCAGTTCGCAAACCAGATAAAGAAATCGATGTACAGGTCTTTGACTATCCGGGACCAAAGAATAAAGTATGGAAGAACATTCCTGTTGTGCGCGGCGTGTTGAACTTCGTTGACTCACTGTATTTGGGAATGACTACACTCATGCATTCCGCAAGCTTTTTCGAGGATGAAGAAGAGCTTAAGAAAATGGAAGGAATGACAGAGGAAGAGAAGAAGGCATACAAGGAAAAAGAGAAAAAGCGGGAGGATGCCATGATGGGCGGTACAGTGGTGCTGTCGATTGCGTTGGCGGTTGCAATTTTCTTCGTTTTGCCTTATTTTATCTCTGCATTTTTCCAGAAGTTTATTGAGGCACGCTGGGTTATCGCGTTGATTGAAGGCGCAATTCGTCTTGGAATCTTCATTGCGTATGTAGGGCTTATATCTTTCATGGAAGACATCAAGCGTACATATATGTATCATGGCGCAGAGCACAAGTGTATCAATTGCATCGAGAATGGTCTGGAGCTTACCGTAGAAAATGTAAGAAAAAGCTCCAAACGGCATAAACGCTGTGGAACCAGCTTTTTACTAATTGTTATGCTGATTAGTATTCTTTTCTTCATGCTGATTCAGGTGGAATCCGGTATTTTGAAGCTGGTGCTGCGTTTGCTACTGATTCCTGTAATTGCAGGAGTATCTTATGAATTTATCCGATTGGCAGGCCGTTATGACAATTGGCTTGTGAATCTTTTTAGTATGCCAGGGCTTTGGATGCAGAAGCTTACCACCAAGGAACCTGACGATGATATGATTGAAGTTGCCATTGCTTCAGTAGAAGCAGTGTTTGACTGGAAAGAATGGCAAAAGGAAAATCTGTAATGACATTTCGTGAAGCAATAGAAGCGGGTGAACGTGTGCTGAACCTAGCGCAGATAGCAGATGCGAAGAACGACGCATGGCTTCTGCTTGCGATGGTTTGTAAAATCAATCGCACATATTATTACGTCCACATGGATGAAGAACTTACAATTGAACAGAGCAAGGAATATGAGAATCTCTTGAAGAAGCGTGCCGAACATGTGCCACTTCAGTATATCACCGGAGAGCAGGAGTTCATGGGACTGCCCTTTAAGGTATCACCAGCCGTATTGATTCCAAGACAGGATACAGAGACACTCGTGGAAGAGGCACTCAAGGTAATCAAACCAGGCATGAAGGTGCTGGATTTGTGCACAGGCTCCGGCTGTATTCTGATTAGTATTCTGAAAAATGTCACCGGCGTAGAGGGACTCGGTATTGATATCTCCAAGCAGGCGCTTATCGTGGCAAAAGAAAACGCCAAGCTAAATGATGTAGAGGTATCCTTCGAGAGAAGTGATTTGTTTGAGATGGTAACGGATACCTATGATGTTATCGTATCGAATCCGCCATATATTCCAACAGATGTAATTAGCGGACTGATGCCGGAGGTTGCACAGTTTGAACCGGTTCAGGCATTGGATGGAAAAGAGGACGGCTTGTACTTTTACCGTAAGATAGTGAAGGAATGTCGTAAATACCTAACAGAAGACGGCAAGATTCTCTTCGAAATCGGTCATGACCAAGGGCAGGCAGTGTCTGAGATGTTGACATATGCAGGATTTTCTAATGTGAGAGTCGTGAAGGACTTGGCTGGAAATGACAGGGTTGTGATAGGTGGACTTTAGGCGTCCTTGGCTTATATGAGTGAATTCAGATAGAAGGAATAGAAATCTAAGTTTACAAAATGCGTTTTTCAAATTAAAATATAGGAGATTAAGTATCGGAGACGCAATATAGTAGTTGTAACTATAGCATGGAGGATAATTATGTTTGACAAATTAGAAGATTTACTTCATCACTATGAAGAACTTATGAATACATTAAGCGAACCGGATGTAGCAAATGATTCTAACCGTTTTCGCAAATTAATGAAGGAGCAGAGCGACCTTCTTCCAATCGTAGATGCATACAAGGAATATAAGCAGATGAAGCAGAACATCGAAGATTCCCTCGAAATGCTTGAAATGGAATCTGACGAAGAGATGCGCGAGCTTGCAAAAGAAGAATTAAACGATTCCAAGAAACGTCTCGAAGAGCTTGAGACAGAACTGAAAATCCTTCTTCTTCCAAAGGACCCTAACGATG
>CAYPAM010000183.1:0-3379 GCA_964408715.1 uncultured Lachnobacterium sp. | reverse complement strand
CAGATTGGAACGTCAACACTTATCACTCGTATGACGAGTGATGTCAACCAGCTTCAGTCTGGTGTGAATATGGTGCTTCGTCTGTTTATGCGTTCTCCATTCGTAGTATTTGGTGCGATGATTATGGCATTTACCGTGGATGTCAAGGCGGCACTTGTATTCGTAGTGGCGATTCCGCTGTTATCCGTGGTTGTGTTTGGAATTATGTTAATTACCATTCCGCTCTACAAGAAGGTGCAGGCGTCTCTAGACCGTGTATTAGGGAAAACACGTGAAAATCTGGCAGGAGCAAGAGTTATCCGCGCGTTCAATAAAGAAGAACAGGAAATCGATGCGTTCAACGAAAGTAATGAGATTCTTACCAATGTACAGCTTTTGGTAGGAAGAATCTCTGCGCTTATGAATCCTTTGACGCTCATTATTGTCAATGTAGCGACGATTCTCATTATCTGGATTGGTGCCAATCAGGTATATGAGGGAAGCCTAAGTCAGGGTGATGTAGTAGCACTGGTAAGCTATATGTCGCAGATTCTAGTTGAGCTTGTAAAGCTCGCAAATCTGATTATTCTTATTACGAAAGCGGTGGCTTGTGGTAATCGTGTAGCGGATGTTTTTTCCAAGGAGCCATCGGTACAGCAGTTGACAGACACTTATGTATCCTGCAATCCGGATGCGCCAATGGTGGAATTTCAAGATGTAGCAATGTGCTATGGGCAAAGCAGTGAAGAGGCTTTGAGCCATATTACTTTTTCGGCAAGGAGAGGACAGACGATTGGTATTATTGGAGGCACCGGCTCCGGAAAAAGCACACTTGTTTCTCTGATTCCACGTTTTTACGATGTGTCGAAGGGCAGCGTTTTGGTTGAAGGAACGAATGTCAAGGACTATCCGCTTGCACAGCTTCGCGAGAAGGTGGGTATTGTACAGCAGAAGGCAGTGCTGTTCCATGGAACGATTGCTGAAAATCTTCGCTGGGGCAATGCGGATGCAACCGATGAAGAATTATGGAAAGCACTCGAGCTTGCGCAGGCAGTTGATGTGGTAAAGGGAAAAGAAGATGGATTAAATCATATGGTAGAGCAGGCAGGGCGTAACCTGTCCGGCGGTCAGAGACAGCGACTTACGATTGCCCGCGCATTGGTCAAGAATCCAGACATCCTGATATTGGATGATAGTGCGTCAGCACTTGATTTTGCGACCGATGCAAGATTACGTGGCGCATTAAAAAGTATTGCCGGAGAGCGCACCATCTTCATTGTGTCACAGAGAACATCCTCTATCCAGCATGCAGACATGATTATCGTGTTGGATGATGGCGAGGCAGTTGGTATGGGAACGCATGCAGAGCTCTTAGCGTCCTGTGAAGTATACCGAGAGATTTACGACTCCCAGTTCAAGCAGGAGGAAAGGGGGCGTGCACATGAATAAGCAGATGACACAGATGGGCACTATCAAAAAGGTGCTCCGCTATATGAAAAAGTACATTCCTCTATTAGTGATTTCGATTTTACTGGCAACCGTTACCGTGGCGATGACATTGTATTTTCCAATCATCACGGGCGAGGCAGTGGATTTAATCGTGGAGCAGGGAGTGGTGGACTTTGATGGAATACTCGTCTTAATCCAAAGAGCACTTGTTGTTATTGCAGTTAGTGCAATTGCGCAGTGGTTTATGAATATTTGTAACAATCGTATGACCTACCATATCGTTATGGATATTCGTAAGGACGCTTTCCAGAAAATCGAGAGACTTCCACTCGGCTATATTGATACAAAATCCCACGGAGATATGGTAAGTCGTGTGATTGCCGATGTAGATACCTTTGCAGAAGGCTTACTGATGGGATTTACACAGCTTTTCTCCGGAGTGGCAACGATTGTTGGAACGTTAGCTTTTATGCTGACTTTGGACATAAAGATTACACTTGTAGTTGTGTTGATTACACCGGTTTCCCTCTTTGTGGCAAGCTTTATTGCGAAGAAGACATATTCCATGTTCCAGCTACAGTCTAAGACGAAGGGTGAACAGACCGCGTTAATTGATGAAATGATTGGGAATCAAAAGGTTGTGCAGGCGTTCTCACATGAGGACGAAGCACAGCAGGAGTTTGAGGAAATCAACAACAGACTTGGAAAATACTCACTCAATGCGACCTTCTTCTCAAGCCTTGTGAATCCATCCACGCGATTCGTGAACAGTCTGGTATATGCTGCGGTAGGTATTACAGGTGCGTTATCTGCAATCGGCGGTGGGATTTCTGTCGGTCAGTTGACCTGTTTCCTTACTTATGCAAATCAGTACACGAAGCCTTTCAATGAGATTTCCGGTGTTGTGACGGAATTACAGAATGCGCTTGCTTGCGCAGCACGTATTTTTGAACTGATAGAAGAAACACCAGAGAAGGCAGATGCAAAAGAGGCGCATGAATTAGATGTGGCAGATGGTACGGTGTCGATTGAACATGTATGCTTTTCTTATGTTCCGGATAAGAAGCTTATCGAGGATTTCAATCTACAGGTAAAGCCTGGTCAGCGAGTGGCAATTGTTGGTCCAACCGGATGCGGCAAGACGACCTTTATCAATCTGCTGATGCGGTTTTATGATGTAAATAGCGGAACAATTTCTCTGGGAGAGTCTTCTGATGCTTCTGAGGAGCTTTATGATATTATGGAGATTACGAGAAAGAGTCTTCGTAAGAATTATGGTATGGTATTGCAGGAGACATGGCTTAAGGCGGGTACGATTCGCGAGAATATTTGTATGGGCAAGCCGGATGCGACGGAAGAGGAGATGATTGCTGCTGCGAAAGCAGCGCATGCGCACAGCTTTATCAAACGTCTGCCAAATGCATACGATACTATCATTGCGGAGGATGGTGGCAATCTGTCACAGGGACAGAAGCAGTTGCTATGTATCGCACGTGTGATGCTGTGCTTACCTCCAATGCTCATTCTTGATGAGGCAACCTCATCGATAGATACTCGTACGGAGATGAAAATCCAAAAGGCTTTCCTGACCATGATGGAGGGCAGAACGAGTTTCATTGTAGCTCATCGCTTGTCAACCATTCGTGAATCGGATGTAATCCTTGTTATGAAGGATGGCAAAATCATTGAGCAGGGCACTCACGACGAGTTACTGGCTCAGGGTGGCTTCTACCAAGAACTCTACAATAGTCAGTTTGCTTCAACGCTATAGGATACTTTTTGAACGCTCCGCTAAGGATGCGCACCTCGCGGATAGGAAGTTAATTGCTACGCAATTCCGCTCGGGCGCGAAGAGTTCGCAAGCGAACTCTTATTCAGTTTTCTTATAATGTAGCTTGCCACCACCTCCCCCTGCCGTGTTTGATAGAAAAACGCACATATTCCTAGAAAG
>CAYPAM010000182.1:0-3402 GCA_964408715.1 uncultured Lachnobacterium sp. | reverse complement strand
CATCAATTGTTTTTTCCGCTGCTACCGCAAGCGCAAGTGGACCTTGTACATCACCTTCCTCGTATTCTGATGTCTTGATATTGTTAATATCATGCTTTGATACTGCCGAGCTGGAGGTTTCTAATAAGGTTGTATAACTGATGGTCTCTGATTCTTCTGGATAAGTAATACCAACGCTATATACAGCCAATACATAATTACCATAAATACTTGATGTATAATCTGTGCTCTTTACTTCTGGCAACAGATACAATGGATTGCCATTGTAGTAATACTGTCTGCTATTTTCAGCGATGATACCATCGACCAGCTCTAGTCCATATGCTTCCAAAATCGAATTGAAGTTTTCCAAATCCGGATATGCATAATTGCATGTAATAATCGCATTTCCACCAGCCTCTAAGTAATCAATGACCTTCTGTGCATCCTCTGCATTGAAGTCTGTGCTTGGAGAATGAATGATAATCGCCTGTGCATCCTCTGGAACCCCATCTTCATTGAATAGCTCTAATGTTTCAAGCTCAATATTTGCTTTTTCTAAGCATTCGGTAAATGCACTGCTAAGCTCCGCTTCACTATGTCCGGTAATCTGGTAAATCACCGGAAGCTCATCAGAAGCCATTGTTACGTACTCAATCGCGCTTGTAACCTGACCTTCTGCATCATAACCGGTTACTTCTGTTGTATATGAATAGGAATAATAATCAAAGCTGTATTCTACTTCATACAAATCATAGTAATCGACTACTTTTGCACGTTCAGAACTTACAACAATAACACTATTTGTACTTGGTGCAGTATCAGTATATGTCTTGTAGAAGGTCGGGCTAACCGATGGGTCCACATATTCTACTGTTACATGGTCTGATAAAGCATCATATCTCTCTAACGTCTGTGCAACCTGCTCATCCCGACTGTCTTTTGCTGCCAAAACGTATATCGTCACATCTTCATCAAGACCTTTTAAGACTTTTTCTGTATCCTCTGACAAATCATATAACTTTCCATAAGTACAGTCGATTTCTGTAATAGTTACAGGAAGGCTGCTTACTGCCATATTCGCTACTACTACGATTGCTAATACAACCCCAATCGTTGTGGTTGAGAAAACACTTGTAGAGATAGTATTTTTGCTCATACTCCATCTACGCTTCTGAATAGACTGTGCTGCCAGAAATACCATGAATCCGGATAGAGATACATAATAAAATGCAGCCGACAAATCTAAGCATCCATTTAAAAATGATGTAAATGGTGTATATAAGTCAAAGCTCATCAAAATCGTTCCAAGAATGGAATCGGTATCTGTCACCATACTTACAAGAGAACTCATCATATATCCAATAAAAAGTGCTACGAAGGATAACACCGCTGCAATTACCTGACTCTCTGTGATGGAAGAGATAAATACGCCAATTGCAAGGAATGTGCATCCCATCAGCCAGAAGCCAAGGAGCGCAACAAAGCTTTCACCCATAGGAACGGTTCCAAAGCTTGATAAAAGAATTGGTGTTACACCAACTACCAGCATTGCAATTGTGAATACCGTTACAAGTGCAAGGTATTTCGCCAATACGATTTTACCGACCGTAACTGGTGCTGTCAAAAGCAACTGGTCCACCTTGGACTTACGCTCTTCTGCCAAGCAGCGCATAGCAAGGATTGGAACTGCGATTAACAAAATAAATGATACGCCATTTAACGCGTATGCAATATAAGGATAACCTGCCTGTAGGTTATAGGCAAAGAAATAGATGCCATATACCGCAACAAGCGCAGCTACAAATAACCATCCCAACACATTCTGGAAGTAGGATTTTACTTCACGTTTATAAATTGCAAACATCTTACTTTTCTCCTTCCTGTGTTAACTCAATAAATACATCTTCTAATGACTTCGTAATTGTGTTCATCTGAAGAATCGGCATTCTGTGTTCTGCTAATTCGTAGAAAATGTTCTCTCGAATATCGCAGCCCTTCTTAGCATGAACCACCACCTGCTCATCTTCAAAAGACACCGATTCCACCTGTGCTATCTTAAGAAGCACTTCTTCTACTTCTTCCTTTGCACCTTTTACAAGCATCTTGATTTCCTGACTTCCAGACATTACGCCAAGAAGATTGTCTGTATAATCACTTGCTACAAGCTTGCCCTTTGAAATGATAAACACATAGTCACAAACCTCCTGAATCTCAAAGAGGATATGAGAACTCAAAATAACGGTGTGCTCTTTCCCCAGTTCTTTAATCAGGTCACGAATCTCGATAATCTGAACCGGGTCAAGACCAACAGTTGGCTCATCCAAAATAATAATCTCAGGGAAGCCAAGCACTGCCTGTGCAAGTCCGACACGCTGCTTATAACCCTTTGACAGATTCTTAATCATTCTGCCTGAAACATCCATAAGCTTCGTCATCTCCATCGCCTTTTCAATAGCTTCGGTACGCTCAGCCTTTGGAATCTTCTTAAGCTCTGCCACGAACTGCAAATACTCTGTAACTGTCATATCCACATAAAGTGGAGGAATCTCTGGCAGATATCCAATGCACTTCTTTGCCTCTTCCGGTTCAGATAAAATATCATGTCCATTGATGGTGATACTTCCTGATGTTACCCCTAAGTATCCAGTAATCATGTTCATCGTAGTTGACTTGCCTGCACCATTTGGTCCTAGGAATCCATAGATTTTTCCTGGTTCCACAGTAAAGCTAATGTCATCTACTGCTACATGATTGCCATACTTCTTTACAAGATTTGAAATCTCAATCATGTTCTTACTCCTTATTCCGTATTACTCTAGTTTGGACAGATTGCCCCAAGTTCATATGATAGAATAATCCGAAAAAGTGAAAAGATTGTGGGAAAATTGTGTTCAAATTGTGTCCTATGCAACAAAGCACAGCCAAACGCAAAAAAAGGGAAACCACCTTCAAGCAAGCTTGAGTGGTTTCCCTTTTTATTGGCCTATACCGGGCTAAATCGTTTTCTTACATCATGCCCATTCCGCCGCCCTGT
Source organism: uncultured Lachnobacterium sp. (assembly GCA_964408715.1). Lineage (GTDB taxonomy): Bacteria > Bacillota > Clostridia > Lachnospirales > Lachnospiraceae > Roseburia. The sequence continues at coordinate 386 of CAYPAM010000182.1, read as the reverse complement.
GGCATTGGTGGAACATCTTCTTTGATGTTGGCTACTGCTGATTCCGTTGTAAGGAGTGTTGATGCAACGCTTGTCGCGTTCTGTAATGCACTTCTTGTAACCTTAACTGGGTCAAGGATTCCGCTTGCTACCATATCAACATACTCTTCTGCAGCTGCGTCAAATCCCATGCCAGGAGCTGATTCTTTTACTTTATTGATGATGACTGCACCTTCAAGTCCTGCGTTTGCAACGATGTAGTACAATGGAGCTGATAATGCTTTGAGGATTACCTTCGCACCTGTCTTTTCGTCGCCATCCAGTGTCTCTGCAAACTCTGCAACCTTCTTAGATGCGTGAACATAAGCAGAACCACCACCTGCGATGATACCTTCTTCTACAGCTGC
>CAYPAM010000181.1:0-3423 GCA_964408715.1 uncultured Lachnobacterium sp. | reverse complement strand
CCTTTGGGCAACACATGTGTGGAACATGTTCGATTTCGGCGCAGACGCTCGTGGCGAAGGTGGAGAGAATGGACAGAACCACAAAGGTCTTGTGACTATCGATAGAAAGTACAAGAAGGATTCCTTCTATGCTTATAAAGCATGGTTATCGGATGACCCATTCGTACATATCTGTGGCAAACGTTATGTGAACAGAGTAGAAGATGTAACAAAGGTTACGGTATATTCAAATCAGCCAGAAGTAGAGCTGTTCGCAAACGGACAGTCACTCGGCAAAAAGACTGCGGAGGACCATTTCTTCTACTTTGAGGTGCAAAACGCAGGCGAGACCAAATTGGAAGCTGTTGCCGGTGTATGCAAAGATGAAAGCGTAATCAATAAAGTAGATACCTTTGATGAGAGCTATCGTCTTGTAGAAAAGAATGCTGTTCTTAACTGGTTCGACATCACAGAGAAAGAAGGCTACTGTTCCTTAAATACTAAGATTAGTGACATCATGGGAACACTTCGCGGTAAATTATTCATCGTAAGTATGGCAAATTCTCTTATGAAACAGATGAAGAAGAACAACGAATCTGAAGAAAATAAGGGGGGCGGATTCAATATTAACCTTAAGAGCGGTGGAATCATGGATATGATAGGAAGCTTCACAATCCTTCGTATCTCAAGTATGGGCGGCATGGTAGGTATTGAATTTACAAAAGAACAGCTCCTCGATATGAACAAGAAACTGAACAAGATTAAATTACCGAAAAAGAAATAAATAACATGAATAAAAAGACTATGGCAGCCGCATTTGCGATACTTGCGGCTGCCCTTTATGCAATTAATATACCGTTTTCTAAAATGTTAATAGAGCATGTGGATGCAACTATGATGGCGGGATTATTATATCTTGGCGCCGGAGCAGGGATGTTTCTATATACATCTATCAGTGGTATTTTTGGGAAAAAAGTAGTAAAAGAGCCTTTAACGAAAGCAGAATTGCCGTATACGATAGCAATGGTGGTGCTGGATATTTTTGCACCAATTTTGCTTATGAATGGTTTGAAAATCACATCGTCTGCCAATGCAACATTGCTCAATAATTTCGAGATTGTGGCAACCTCCATGATTGCGCTTGTGATTTTCAAGGAAGTTATTTCAAAGCGTTTATGGATTGCAATTGCACTTGTGACCATATCAAGCGTGATTCTGACATTTGAAGGAAGTGAGAGCTTTTCCTTTAATATTGGGTCATTGCTTGTTCTTGGAGCCACTGTTTGCTGGGGCTTTGAGAATAATTGTACGAACAAAATCAGTAATAAAAGCTCAGAAGAAATTGTGATTATCAAGGGAGTATTCTCGGGCTTAGGCAGCTTCATAGCGGCACTTATCATTGGAGAAACAATTCCGGAACTTATCTATATCGTATTAGTATTGTTGCTGGGCTTTGTGTCCTATGGACTAAGCATCAACTTCTATATTTCCGCACAGAAGCATATCGGTGCCGCTAAAACCAGTGCATTTTACTCTATATCACCATTCCTAGGCGTTATCTTTAGTTTAATGCTTCTTGGTGAACGCCCGGGTGTGCAGTTCTATATTGCTCTGGGAATTATGATAGTGGGAACAGTGCTTATAGTGCGAGATACAATCGTAAGTGCAGAAGACAACTCTTAAGTAAGAGGTAAAGAGAGAAGTTATTGATATGTGCGTGGGCGTAGAGAGGAAAAAGTTTCTCTCTACGCCCATATCAGGCAACAAGCGCTATTTCGTAAATATTATATAGTTATTTTTTTATCACATGCGGTGGAAGAGACGGGTCTCCGCCACGAAGCTTCTGCATGGTTCGCTGAATGGCATCCTTTGAATCCTTCCAATCCGCATCCTTATTCTTATAGTCATACTTCTCAATAAACCAAGCCACATCTTCAAAGACACGGTCGAAGTTTTCAGCCATAAGAGGAAGAATCATCTCATAGAATTCCTCGCGCATTTTTCCACTTAAGTACTTGTCTGCGCCCTCGCAAATCACCTTGAAGTGAGAGAGGCAGAAGCCCTTAGTCTGCGCAACCTGTTTGCGGAAATCCTCATTATCGCGATACATATTAAAGAAGGTCTTCATGTAAGCATGGAAGGTATTGTTAACACTGGTACAGATGAAGCAGGAGGATTCACGCTGCTCAATCCAGTCAACGATAGAATTCCCAGAACTATCTTTTCCAAACAAGCTCTTTTTACCAGAGGTTGCAGGATTAAAATGCTTGAATTCCTTGGTCATTTCATTCATGTGGCGAAGCATAAGAGTCTTAAGAATCCATGCATTGCCAAGCGAATTCCCATAATCAAACATTTTTTTGAAGTGTGCGCGACAGAATCCCTGTCGATCTGTCATATCGCGGATATCAGCCTCCATATAGGAAGCGCCATGCCCTAGGACATAATCCATAGAGTGGTTTTCTACGCGACGCTCAATATAACAAAATGGACATTCGCCAGCATTTTCCATAGCGTCCGCAATAGGAATGGTATGTAACTGTTCTGCCATGATTATTCCTCCGGTTTATAGGTCTTGTAGAAGTTGATGAAGCTTTCCAATGAGGTAGAAGGTTTTATGGTTTCCTTATAAACGAATCCAACCTCACGCTGTGGAATAGGGAGTTCAAGTGGAATCTCCACTAATTCGCCTTTGGCAAGCTCCTGTGCAACGAAGCTTTTGATAACACATGCAACACCTACGCCGATTTTTGCAAAATCGATGAGCAGTCCCATGTCTGAGATATCGATGGTTTCCGATGCAGTGATGTGATTTTCCTGAAAATAATCATCAATATATCTACGAGTCAAATTGTTTTTGTCAAGGAGCATGAGAGTTGCGTTAGTCAGAATGTCTTTTTCCTCAATACCGCGCGCGGACAGGTTCGCAATATATTCCGGGCTTGCCACGAAGGTGTCTGCGATATTGCCAAGGAAATCAAAGTGAAAGCCCTTTAGATTCTCCGGTTTACCAATTAGACCGATATCAATCTTGTTTTCATCTAAGAGACGAAGGGTTTCGTTTGAAGACTGACAACTGATAGAGATGCTGATATGAGGATTGCGGTGAATGAACTCACTCAAATATGGAAGCAACATGTACTTACATAAAGTGGTGCTTACACCGATAGAAATATGACCAACACCAAGCTCGATAGAACGTTTCAACTTGTCCTCACCCATGTTCAAGGTCTCAAAAGCTTCTTTTACATGTCCGTAAAGCAGGTTTCCCTCATCCGTTAAGATAACGCCACGGGAGCTTCTTGAAAAAAGCTTACAGTTGAGACTTTCCTCGAGCTTTTGAATAGATTTACTGATTGCAGGCTGGCTGATGTACAGCTCTTTGGCTGCTTTGGAGATGTTACCAGCATTTGCAACGGTATAAAAAATCCAATATGATGATAG
>CAYPAM010000180.1:0-3425 GCA_964408715.1 uncultured Lachnobacterium sp. | reverse complement strand
CCTATTATATTGTTATTTACGCATCAGTGTACCCCCACAAAAATGTATAATCCTTCTTTTCAAGGTGCAAAAATTACACCTTGAAAGTTTCACTCAGTATATTCAGTTTCATCAACTTGGGATTGTATGGCGATATACCAAGACCAAGTAGAAGTTTTGTCTAGACACTTATATTATAGAACATCCGTTCGATTTTTGCAACTATTTGTTGCACTATCTTCACACAAAAAAATTGCGGTGAATTTTTCACCGCAATTTCACAATCTAATTTTATTTCACATTCATCCACACGCGCATCTCATTTTCTCCGCGATTTGCCCATGCATAATATGGAATATAAGTAATTTCCACATCCTCATATGTTGCTGGAACATATTCGCTATATAAAGAATCCGAAGCGCATTCCTTGTATTTCTTACCCTTTGCCACAATCGCAGGGAACTCCTGTCCCTGAATCGTAACGCTTGTTTCTCTCATTGGCATATCTGGGCAAATTCTATATAAATGTAAATCATTTGTGTTATCCATTTCCTCTACGCAGTAAGTAATTGGCCCCTTCATAAGTGCCACTTTACCTATATTTTCACGCACACGTAAATCCGCTGATAACACCTTAATCTCTGTTGGAAGTACTAATTCCACCACGTCGCCAGCGTTCCAGGTTCCTGATATGTAGCAATAACCATCATGAACGTTCTGCTGCTTTTCACCCGCCTCGCATAACACCACCTGATTATTCTTGGACCAACGAGGCAGACGCACTGCAAGGTTAAGAGAAAGTGCCCTGTCTCCAACGTAACGAATCTTTACCTTGTCCTTCCATGGATATTCTGATTCAATTTCAAAAATAGCAGTTTCTTCTCCTACTGTTTTTGTAATGGTGCCACCTACATACAGGTGCACAAAGAGAGTATTCTCATTTTCTGTATACGCATAGGCTGGCAGAGAACTGATAATTCTCGCAAGATTTGGAGGACAGCATGCACAGCCAAACCATTTCTGTCTTACTGGCTTTACATGGAATTTTCTTTCGTCCTTGTGGCAGGCCTCTGGCAGTACCTCCAATGGATTTACGTAGAAAAAGCTTTTTCCGTCCAACGCCATTCCACTTAACACAGTATTGTACAGTGCCTGCTCCATTACATCCGCATATTCTGCATTAGGCTCTGTTTCCAGCATTCTTCTTGCCCAGAACATCAAACCAATGGATGCACAGGTCTCTGCATAAGCTGTATCATTTGGCAAATCAAATGGATAGGAAAATGCCTCTCCCATATGTGTGCCACCGATTCCGCCTGTGATGTACAGTTTGTCTCTTGTGGTACTCTTCCAAAGTTTTTTGCAAGCCTCCCACATTGCCTCATCTCCTGTTAGACGAGCCATGTCTGTCATTCCAGAATACAAATATACTGCTCGTACTGCATGACCTACGGCTTCTTCCTGCTCACGCACTGGTTTATGAGACTGGTGATATTGGTGATTGGTCCAATTGTCATGGCTCTCTATTTCTGAAAAATAATAAGGCTGTTTTCCTCTTTCATCCAAAAAGAACTTGCTTAAGTCCAAGTACTTCTGCTCTTTTGTCACTTCATACAAACGAATCAGCGCCATCTCTGCAATTTCATGTCCCGGATAGCCTTTGCATTTTCCTTCCTCATATCCAAAGGACTCTCCTACAAAATCTGCAAATCTCATCGCAGCCTTTAACAGTTTATCTTTTCCTGTCGCCTCGTAGTAGGCTACTGCCCCCTCAATCAAATGTCCAAGACAATACAATTCGTGATGGTCTCTCAAATTGGTAAAAATCTTGTCCATTCCATTGATGATATAGTATGTATCGAGATATCCATTTTCCTGCTGAGCGGCACACACGATGTCAATGGCACCATCTGCAATCTCTTCCAGTTTTTCATCTGGGTGATTTGCAAGGGAATAGGCTACTGCCTCAATCCACTTGGAAAAATCACTATCCTGAAATACAAATCCATAGAATTTATCTTCCATATGATTCATATCTTCTGGAAGTGCCTCAAATCCACGGAAGGTATATTTTGGTTCTTCAAATGCCGCTCCCAGCTCACGCTTTTCTTTCATCAGTTTTCCTGCAATCTTAAAATTGCGCATACAAAAGCTTGGGGCTGCATCCGCCACTCTGTCATTTAGAATTTCCCACTGGTATGGGATCACTTCTTTGCGAACCAACTCCATCTTTTCTTCCCAAAAACTATCTTTTACGTTAAAACTAGTCAACTTAATTGGCTTACTTGTTGCTTTCTCGTTTGTCATAAGACACCTCTCACATTTCTTTTTCTTACTTACTATTAACCTACTTTTTCGTAAAGAATGCAATCGTTAAATGTATGATGAAGTGTGAATTTGTCACAACTATAGTATAAAAAAACTTGAGGCCGCAACTCAATGTCATTTAGTTAAGGGTTTAGCCCAAAAATAATCCTGCATATTGGGGATTGTTCATAATCTGTGCTTTTACTTCCTCAGGTAAATATGAGAGGGATTCTTCCACATATTCCGATTTGCACATAATAACGGGAATAGAGGTATTTCCGACCGCGGACAATAGAAGAGTATCAAAATGATCCTCCTCAAAACAATCATCGTTTTGGAGTTCTAAAAATTTTGTATAATGCACATAAGCAGAATCAAAAAATGCAAGAACTCCTTCATAATCCTTAATATTGACAGCAATTTTTACACAGCGTAAATCAAGCATACAAAGGTCGCTATGAAATTTGCCATAACATTTTCCCCCAAAAATTTTTTCATATAGGTGGCGCACTGATAAGGCAATCTCAATACCTTCTTTAGAATTTGCAAGTTTTTCGTTCCTTGATATTGCTGAATCTATGGCAAAGTTTAATTCATGAAGCAATGCTAATACAGCTTCTCCGCGATATTGTTCCCCTTTTTTTCCACTGAAAACGGGAGCTAATAAAACCTCCCTACTCATTCCAACTTTAGGTTGTTCCAGAGCTTTTTTCTCAGCTTTGTCATATTCGCCCATCAAAGAATATGTGGATAAAAGAGACACAAGGGCGTTGCTATTTTGCTTTGACAATTTCTCATAAAGAACAGCAGCTTCCTCCAAATACATGTTGGGTTTTTCGGCCTCTTGGAACCCTTTTGAATATAGCGCATGCGCCAAACACATTTGCAATTCCGGTTCTGAAGGAAATTCTTCCAGGCCTTTTTTCATTAAACGAATACATTCTGTTATGTTTCCGTCATTATCGATAAGGAGCCGGTTACCCTCTTTGACATATTCTTTTATTTTTAAGTCTCTGTCATTGTTATAGCCAAACAGAGCATCAATTGTAATGTGAAAATAATTTGCGATAGCAGGAATCATGCTCATATCAGGATAGCCGCCGCCTGATTCCCATCTGGAAACTGCCTGTGCAGTAACT
>CAYPAM010000179.1:0-3432 GCA_964408715.1 uncultured Lachnobacterium sp. | reverse complement strand
CAATAATAATGAAAGTTGGATTATAAATGTTAGATGTATGTCTTTTAGGAACGGCTGGAATGATGCCACTTCCAAACCGTTGGCTCACATCCATGATGCTGCGCTATAATGGCAGCAGTCTTTTGGTAGATTGTGGCGAGGGAACACAGATTGCAATTAAGGAAAAGGGACTAAGCTTTAACCCGATTGATGTGTTATGCATTACGCATTTTCATGCGGATCACATCAGCGGCTTGCCAGGTCTTCTTCTGACTATGGGCAATGCAGACCGAACAGAGCCACTTACCATTCTTGGACCAAAGGGAGTGGAGCGAGTGGTCGGTGCGCTTCGTACGATTGCACCGGAGCTTCCGTTCGAGATTAAGTGTATTGAGCTGACCGCTGCAAATGAATATTTTGAAATCAACGGATATCATATTCGTGCATTTAAGGTAAAACACAATGTACCTTGTTATGGGTATTCGTTTGAGATTAAGCGTGCCGGCAGGTTCTCAGTAGAGAGTGCCAACGCCAACAATATTCCAATGAAGCTGTGGAATCGTCTGCAAAAGGGCGAGACCATCGCACAGGATGGAATCACCTATACACCGGACATGGTGCTCGGTCCGACGCGAAAAGGGCTGAAGGTAACGTATTGTACCGACAGCCGCCCAACAGATTCTATCGTAGAGGCGGCAAACAAATCAGACCTTTTTATCTGCGAGGGGATGTACGCAGAAAAGGATAAGCTTGCAAAAGCAAAACAGTATAAGCACATGACGTTTTATGAGGCTGCGGAAATGGCAAAGAAAGCGCAGGTAGCGGAAATGTGGCTGACACATTTTTCGCCATCTCTTGTGCGTGCAGAGGATTATATGCCGGCGGTAAGAGAGGTTTTTGCGAACTCATATCTTGGAAAAGATGGAAAGAGCGTGGAACTTGTATTTGAGGAGGAATAAGCAATGAAGAAAAACGTAAGAGTGATCATTATTGCGGTGGTATGTATTCTGGTGATTTGCGGAGGGTTTTATCTGTTTTCGAAGGGGCTTAACAGCGGAAGTGAAGAAGAGCTGACTGAGGTTGAAAAACTTATCGTAAAGGATTTGGAGAAGGATTATCCAAAGACTCCACGTGAGGTGGTAAAATTCTACAATAGAATTCTAACCTGTTACTATAGTGGAGAGGCTACCGATGAACAGATAGAGAAGCTTGCAGAGCAGATGATGCGCTTGTTTGATGAAGATTTACTGACTGCAAATCCTCGTTCGGAATATCTTGCATCCGTGAAGCAGGAGATTGCGAACTACAAGCAGTTGAAAAAGCATATTGTAAAAACAGATGTCTGTGGCACCAATGAGGTAGTCTATATTACAGACAAGGAAGCAGACGAAACAGAGGGCGATGAAATCGCGTATGTTGAGACTTCCTATTTCGTAAAAACCGGCGACCAGTTTTCGAAGACCTACCAGAATATCGTTTTACGACAGGATGAGGATGGATGTTGGAAACTGATTGCATTTTATCAGATAGAAGGTTCTGAGGACGATGAATAGTACTATGAATGAAATTAAGATATTGGCAATCGAAAGCTCCTGTGATGAAACCGCGGCAGCCGTTGTGGTAAATGGACGTGATGTGCGCTCCAATGTAATATCCTCACAGATTGACCTTCATACCCTGTATGGCGGTGTTGTGCCAGAGATTGCATCCAGAAAACATATTGAGAAGATAAATCAGGTTATCGAGGAGGCGCTTTTAAATGCGTCTATGACACTAGATGACATTGATGCGATTGCAGTCACCTATGGTCCGGGCCTGGTTGGTGCACTTTTGGTTGGTGTTGCTGAGGCGAAGGCAATCAGCTTTGCACGCAACATCCCTTTGATTGGCGTGCATCATATCGAGGGACATATCAGCGCAAACTATATCGAGAATAAGGATTTGGAACCACCATTCTTATGCTTGGTAGTATCCGGTGGACACACGCATCTGGTTCGTGTGGCAGATTATGGCAAGTATGAGATTCTCGGAAGAACTCGCGATGATGCTGCAGGCGAGGCCTTTGACAAGGTGGCTCGTGCCATTGGGCTTGGCTATCCGGGTGGACCAAAGATTGAAAAGGTATCACACGAAGGCAATCCGGAAGCGATTGATTTTCCGCGCGCAAAGATTGCGGATGGTGTGTATGACTTTAGCTTCAGCGGATTAAAATCAGCCGTACTGAACTATTTGAACGGCTGTCGTATGAAGGATATCGAAATCAATCAGGCGGATGTGGCAGCATCCTTCCAGAAGGCGGTTACGGATGTGCTGGTAGAGCATGCAATGAATGCAATTGATGAATACAAGATGGATAAATTCGCCATTGCAGGAGGGGTTGCTTCCAATGGAACGCTTCGTAAAGCGATGGAGGAAGCTTGTACCAAAAAGGGTGTGAAGTTTTATCATCCGTCTCCAATTCTGTGCACGGATAATGCAGCGATGATTGGCGCGGCAGGTTATTATGATTATCTGGCTGGGAAAAGAGCAGGGATGGATTTGAATGCAGTTCCAAATCTGCGTCTTGGGGAATAGGTGAATAATTCTAGAAAACATGGTTGGAGGTTGCTATGAGCAATTTTGCAGCAGTTGTATTGTCGGCAGGAAGCGGCAAGCGAATGAAAAGCGATATTCCAAAACAATACATGAGTTTATTAGGTAAGCCGGTGATATACTATAGCCTGAAGGCCTTTTGTGACTGTGGCTTTTCTTCTATTGTATTGGTGTGCGGAAAAGACGATATCGAATATTGCCGTCGGGAGATTATAGAGAAGTATGAACTGACGGGTGTGACGGCGGTTGTAGCGGGGGGTAAGGAACGTTATCATTCCGTATACGAAGGGCTTAAAGCGGTAGGCGTGGCAGACTATGTGTTCATCCACGATGGCGCCCGCCCAATGCTGGATGCTGATATCATTCATCGATTACAGAGCGCAGTTGTGGATTGTGGAGCAGCGGTGGCAGGCATGCCGGTAAAGGATACGATTAAAATTGTTGATAAAGAAAGTAATGTTGTCGATACACCAGAACGCAGATATGTATGGCAGGTGCAGACACCACAGTGTTTTTCTTTTCCTATTATATATGAAGCTTATCACAAGCTTGTAACGGATGAAGAGGCGGGGGAGGAGATTCCGCCAGTTACAGATGATGCAATGGTATTGTCTTATGTAAGCGAGCATAAGATAAAAATGGTGGAAGCGGATTATCGTAATATTAAGATTACAACACCGGAGGATGTTGGAATTGCTGAGGTATTTTTGAAGAACAAATAACGATTGGTAAAATTTTGAGAAATTTCAAAATAAGTTGTTGACATCAAGAATAAATAATGGTAGTATATGTCTTGCGCTGAACAAAAGCGCTTCATATTGTACGGAGAGGTATCGAAGTGGTCATAACGAGGCGGTCTTG
>CAYPAM010000178.1:0-3512 GCA_964408715.1 uncultured Lachnobacterium sp. | reverse complement strand
CCCTGCTTACCATGATTTGAATACCAAGGTGGGGCAGGAAGTGTATAGGAAATTCGGTTTATCAGAGCTTGAGGTGACGAACGATGTGTTTGAGGGGCCACGTTCGGTAGTCTTTGAGGAAGCAGAGAATCGTATGCACTCCATCAAGGCAATTATGAAGGCGACATTATCAGATTAATGTTCCAATAGACAGCAGGGGTAAGACGGAATTTGTAGTAGGATGGTATAAATAGTAGTATGGAATTGGTAGTACAGGAAACAAAGTGGGCTGGAAAAAAGGTCTATGCATATGATAATTTGGATTCCACCAATAAAAAAGCAAAGGAGCTGGCAGAAGCCGGATGTCCGCACGGAAGCATCATTATTGCGAAAGCACAGGAAGCAGGCGTGGGACGAAGAGGGCGCAGCTGGTCTTCAGAAGCCGGTCAGGGCATCTATATGTCAATGGTACTTCGACCTAAGCTGGGCGCGGATAAGGCATCCATGCTGACACTGGTTGCAGCAATGGCAGTAAGTAAAGCGATATATAGTATCACCAAGGATTGCGGCGTGTATCCTTTTATTAAGTGGCCAAATGACATCGTAATTCGTGGCAAGAAGGTCTGTGGCATTCTCACAGAGATGGCGATGAAGCAGGGCGAAATCGATTATATTATAGTAGGAATTGGCGTAAACGTTCATAATACCCAGTTCCCGGAGGAGATTGCGCACATGGCAAGCTCTCTGGAGTTAGAAATCGGTCATGGCGTTGCAAGAGAACGCCTGATGGAGATGATACTGGTCGAATTTGAGAAGTATTATGACCTATTCCTACAGGAGCAGGACTTAAGCCTTCTGATGGAGGAATATCAGAAGATGTCTGCCAACAAAGGCAGAAAAGTCACCGTGCTTGACCCAAATGGAGAGTACGAGGGAACTGCAAGAGGAATTACAAGCATAGGAGAATTGATTGTGGAAACACCGCAAGGAACCAGACTGGTATCCAGTGGTGAAGTATCAGTAAGAGGGATATATGGATATGTCTAATGAAGTAGTATTATGTGCATCAAATGCATACAATAAAAAATATTATCTGAATGAGCATTTTGATGGTTTGCCAGAGGCTATCAAAGAGGAGCTGCAAATTATGTGTGTGCTCTATACGGAGGATGTCGGTGGCGTACTAGAGCTTGTGTTCGATGAAGACGGCAATCTGGAATTCCGTACATCATATGAGGAAAATGACTTTTTCTATGATGAAATCGGAAGCGTGCTCAAAATCAAGCAGTATCAGAACGTAAAAAGAGAGCTATTAGAATCTTTAGAGACTTATTATCGCATTGTCTTTTTAGGTGAAGGACTAGACGAGGAGGAGTAATCCTATGATTTTAACTTTGGATGTTGGAAATACAAATATGACGGGTGGCGTGTTTGACGGAGACGATATCAAGGCGACTTTTCGTATTACCACTAAGATTCCGCGTACATCAGACGAATTTGGTATGATGATATGTAATCTGTTGCAGCAGAATCAGATTGAGGTGTGCCAGATTGAGGACGCGATTATCTGTTCCGTAGTGCCAAATGTGATGCATTCTCTGTCGAGTGCCATGATTAAATATTTGAATATCAAGCCAATTATCGTAGAAGCAGGTATCAAGACGGGAATCCGTATTGTGACACCAAACCCACAGCAGATTGGTGCAGACCGAATCGTAGATGCGGTTGCGGCATATGAGCTGTATGGCGGTCCGGTATTGGTTATCGATTTTGGAACGGCCACTACCTACGACGTTGTAGATGAGACAGGGGCTTTTCTTGGCGGAATTACCGCGCCGGGTATCGGTACCTCTGCGAATGCATTGTGGAAAGAAGCTGCCAAGCTTCCAGAAATCGAGATTCGTAAGCCGGAGAAAATCCTTGGAAGAGACACGATTACCAGTATGCAGTCAGGTCTTGTATATGGACAGATTGGACAGACGGAGTATATCATCAAGAAGGTACGAGAAGAGACTGGATTTGCTGATATGAAGGTTGTTGTGACGGGTGGCTTGGGAAGAATCATTGCGGAAAGCACCAGCATGGTGGATGTTTACGACCCAAATCTGACTCTGAAGGGAACCTACTCGGTATATAAGAAACAGAACAGAAAAGCGAAATAGAGGTGGCGTATGATAAAACCGCTTACAATTGGAAGCGTTACTTTACCAAATAACCTGATTTTAGCACCGATGGCAGGCGTAACCGACCTGCCATTTCGTTTGCTTTGCAAAGAGATGGGCGCAGGCCTGTTGTGCATGGAAATGGTAAGTGCAAAAGCAATTTTATATAAGAATAAAAACACCATAGACCTGCTTAAGATTGACGACAGGGAGCAACCGGTATCGCTCCAGCTCTTTGGCTCGGACCCGGATATCATGGCGCAGATTGCGCACGAGATTGAGGAGCGGACATTCGATATCTTAGATATCAACATGGGCTGCCCGGTGCCTAAAATTGTCAACAATGGAGAAGGCTCTGCCCTTATGAAGAATCCAAAGCTGGTGGGTGAGATTATCGAGAAGACTGTAAAAGCGATTCGCAAGCCGGTAACGGTAAAAATCCGAAAAGGCTTCGACGACGACCATGTGAATGCCGTAGAGATAGCGCGTATTGCAGAAGCAAGTGGCGCGGCAGCGATTGCGGTACATGGAAGAACCAGAGAGCAGTTTTATTCGGGTAAGGCAGACTGGGATATTATTCGTCGTGTCAAGGAGGCAGTATCGATTCCGGTTATCGGCAATGGCGACCTTATGTGTGCAGAGGATGTGATTGCGATGTATGAGCAGACAGGCTGCGACGGCTTTATGATTGGACGCGGTGCACAGGGGAATCCATGGATTTTCAAGCAGGTATTATCCTACTTTGAAACAGGCGAGCATCTTCCAAAGCCGACCTTCGAGGAAGTGACCGACATGATGCTGTGTCATGCCAGAATGATGTTAGAATTCAAGGGCGAGTATACCGGAATCCGCGAGATTCGCAAGCACGGAGCGTGGTATACGGCAGGATATCCGAATTCTGCAAAGCTTCGAGTGATGATAAATGAAGTGGAGACGTACGAACAATTAGAGGCTCTTCTTCGTTGCATTATTTTAGAAAAAACTGAATATAAATAAAGTAGTAGTTGTATCAATACTTCTGTGCCAGAGTACACAAACGACAGAGGGACTGCGCAAAGAGGCGTAGTCTCTTTCTTTCTCTTGACATAAGGGGTCTAATTGGCTATAATACTACACGCTAGTCAAAAACGATTATATAGAGAAGGGCAGATATAATAATGGTAAAAAAGAACATCCTGACCAGTGAAGGTCTTAAAAAATTGGAAGACGAATTAGAAGAATTAATCGTCGTAAAACGTAAAGAAGTAGCGCAGAAGATTAAGGAAGCTCGTGAACAGGGTGACTTATCTGAAAATGCAGAATACGATGCTGCAAAGGATGAACAGCGTGACATCGAAGCTCGTATTGAAGAAATCGAAAAAATCTTAAAGA
>CAYPAM010000177.1:0-3517 GCA_964408715.1 uncultured Lachnobacterium sp. | reverse complement strand
ATACCTGTATGGGTTGCCGTAGCTTCCTTACTCCATATATTGACCCAGAGACAAGAAAACCAAAATATTATGGACGTTTCAATCAGGGTGTTGTTACATTAAATCTTGTTGATGTCGCTTGTTCATCCGAAGGAAATGAAGCAAAATTCTGGGAGATTATGGACGAACGATTAGAGCTTTGTTATAGAGCGTTAATGTGCAGACATAAACGTCTTCTTGGTACACCATCTGACGTTGCTCCAATTCTTTGGCAGAATGGTGCTTTGGCACGTCTTAAGAAGGGCGAGACCTTAGATAAATTATTATTTGGCGGATATTCTACCATTTCACTTGGCTATGCCGGACTTTGTGAATGTGTACGCTACATGAAGGGTGTATCTCATACAGATTCAGAAGTTGGAACACCATTCGCACTTGAAATCATGAGGAAGCTTAACGCTGCATGCAAGCAGTGGAAGGCAGCAAACAACATGGACTTCAGCTTATATGGAACTCCACTGGAATCTACCACGTACAAGTTTGCAAAATGCTTACAGAAGAGATTCGGCAGAATTGAAGGCGTTACAGACCGTAACTACATCACCAACAGCTATCATGTGCATGTAACAGAGGAAATGAATGCATTTGACAAATTGAAATTCGAAGCACAGTTCCAGGAATTATCTCCAGGTGGAGCTATCAGCTATGTAGAAGTTCCAAACATGCAGAATAACATTGAAGCAGTTCTCTCTGTAATGCAGTACATTTATGACAATATTATGTACGCAGAGTTGAATACCAAGAGTGACTACTGCCAGGAATGCGGCTTTGATGGCGAAATCCAGATTATCAACGAAGAAGGCTCTGGAAAGCTTATCTGGGAATGTCCAAACTGCGGTAACCGCGACCAGGATAAGATGAGCGTTGCACGTCGTACCTGTGGATATATTGGAACACAGTTCTGGAATCAGGGTAGAACACAGGAAATCAAAGAACGTGTATTGCACCTGTAATTTTGTTGTAGTACATACTACGCAATGGAAAGTAGCTTGTTTTGATATTTTGGGTGTGGTAGATGGCTTCGAATAGTCTGACACCCAAAATGTTGCCACAGAGGCGATTTTGAACAGAATATAATTATGATTTGGGCGTAGATAAGCGTTACATCACCCTGACACCCGCACTTTCTAGATATTGTGGGTGTCAGAAGGAGATAGTACTTGTCTGACGCCCATATTTCGCTACATGGAGGCAATCTTCTTAGAAGGAGATTGTGTTTTGGGTGTTAGGAGATATGTTTTTAAGAGTACGCCCAAAGTAGTACAGAGTGCGGTTGCTTTGACGCAATGTTTCGATATACAAAAAATAAAGTAGATAAGGAGATTTTCAGGATATGAATTACGCAGGAATCAAATATTGTGATGTTGCAAATGGAACTGGCTGCCGTACGGTGCTCTTTGTGTCGGGGTGCCGCAATCATTGTAAGGATTGCTTCCAGCCACATACATGGGATTTTAATTACGGAGAAGCTTTTGATGAGAAAATCCAGCAGGAAATTCTGGATTCCTTGAAAATGAACTATGTTCAAGGACTCACTTTGCTGGGTGGAGAACCGTTTGAACCAGAGAATCAGATAGAGCTGGTGAAGTTTGTGCGAAAGGTAAAGGAATTGTATCCGACGAAGGATATCTGGGCGTTTACCGGATATGTTTATGACAAGGACTTGATTCCTGGCGGTAGAAAGTATTGCGAGGCGACCGATGAATTGTTGTCAATGCTGGATGTACTCGTGGATGGACCGTTTATCGTACAGGAGAAGGACTTGACGCTGAAATTCCGCGGAAGTCGCAATCAACGACTCATTGATATGAAAAGTACATTGGCAAAAAAGGAAATTGTATTATCACCATTGAATTAAAGACATCAAAATGTAGCAAACTTATTGTACTTGGGGCTAGCCGTCGGGTCAGCGACTTGGTATAATAAAATTGTAGCTTATTGGACAGGTGTTGATAGAAGGGAGAGATAATATGAAAAAATGTGTACTAATTATCTCTATAACAATTTACTTGGGAATGCTATTAGTTGGATGCACATCTAATAGAAATGAGGAGAGTGAATCTATGAGAAGTTCACAAACTGAAAACACATCGAAAGAAGAACTTAATTCTCAACATGAAAGCACGGAGAGTAGTAATATATCAAGTGATATTGAACTCACAGAGTTTGTACTAAGTGATTACAAACCAACAGGCTATAGTGATTACATCGGTGCTGCACTTGCAATCAAAATGTCCATTCATAAAGAAGAGGCAGACTACCGATACAGTGTGCTTTTGTATCAGTTTTCTGGTGAACGAGATATGTATGATTGTGTAGAAGAACTTAACACCCAGAGTGATATTGCAATCAATACCTCATCATGGGTAGATGTGACCACTAAGGTGGAAGACGACAACATTACAACACAGAAGCTATATGCACAATTGACTTATGTTGAAATTATGCATCTTGCACAAAATGGGATATGGTGTAACTATGTTGGAACGGGAGAATCACCACACACAGAAGCAGATTTAACCACGAATGAAGGGCTTGAAGCACTGTGTGAATATCTCGGTGACCAGTATGTCGGCAACGCAGATCGAATTGTCTCCCATCCGGATATGTTAATAGAGTTACTCAACCCATAAAAGAAATTAGCCCTAATATATCAAATAAACTTATTTCTCTAACAAATCCATGTAGAACGCGGTGTAGTCATCGCGTTCTTCTTTCATGTAATCAATCGCAGAGGATGGATGCTGGTTTAGGCGTCCGGTAAGAAGATATGGGATATCGTAGCCCCATACAAGTCCGGATTCCTTCAAAGGAATCATATGTTCCTCGATGAATTTCAGTACCTGGAAGATGTTGTATTTCGGATTCTTTAAGAAGCTGATTAGAAGCTCCATCGCACAGTTTCCAGCACCTCGACCGATAGACATCATGGTAGCGTCAAGGAAGCTTACGCCGCGTGCAACAGCTTCAATGGTGTTTGCAAATGCAAGCTGCTGGTTGTTGTGTGCATGCATACCGATGTATTTGCCATAGGTCTCACCGATTTCAAGGTACTTGTCCGCGATGGAACGAATCTGCTCTGGATAGAGCGAGCCGTAGCTGTCTACGATGTAGATGCCGTCTACACTGCTTTTTCCAAGCATTTCAAGAGCTTGGTCCAAATCGGCTTCTTTAGCCGCAGAGATAGCCATGATATTACATACCACCTCATAGCCCTTCGCCTTGCAGTCCTCAATCATTTCGATGGCTGCTGGCATCTGATGCACATATGTAGCAACACGAATCATGTCAATGACACTGTCCTTTTTCGGAAGGATGTCCTTTTTGTAATCACATCTTCCAACGTCAGCCATAACTGCAAGCTTCATGTCTGAGTTGTTTTCGCCAACGATAGCTCGGATGTCTGCCTCATCACAGAATTTCCACTTGCCGAATTGATTGACATCGAACAGTTCCTTAGAGGCCTTGTAGCCGAATT
>CAYPAM010000176.1:0-3545 GCA_964408715.1 uncultured Lachnobacterium sp. | reverse complement strand
AGAATACGCGATTGCAGCGGGGGATTCTTATGCTTTTGAGAGAGGCTATGACAATTGATATAACTATTTGTGTGTGAATATGCAGATTGAAAACAATCCCTAAATGAGCTATAATATATAAGAATTATAATTATGCAGATTACAAATGAGGGGCGAATTTATGAAAAAAAGAGTAATGAGTTTATTATTATGTATTTCAATGTTATGTGGAGTACTTGCGGGGTGTGGTTCTTCAAGTGATAACGGTAAAGAGACAGAAGAGAATACTCAGCAGAATACTCAGGAAAATACACAACAAAATACAGAAAGTACGTCTACGGAAGAGGAAGAAGCATATTATCGTGTGGATGAATATTATTTAGAAGCAAGTTTATCACGTCTTTTTAATTTAGCAGTATCTCATTATGGAGATATTAAAACTAAAAAAGTACAAGGCAGTTATCCAGATTCGGCATATGATTTTGCGAAATACTGTAAAACAGGACAAGGGGGAACTACAATTCTCCAGGGAACACATAAAGATATCATTTTTACAGAAAATTATTGTGAAAACGATGGGGATTGGGAAGAAATATATTCCATGGTAAAAAATGCATATAGTAAAGATAGCTATATGATGGTGGAAATTATAGGGGTTAATTTCGATGGTGAGTTTGTATACAAAGAAGGTACCGAACAGGTTATTAAAGTTATTGCGGATATTAGATATGCAAATCTTGTGACAAGCAACTTGTTCGTCATTGAATTTGTCAAAGAAGCTTCAAATAATGATGTTTGGTTGATTAATTCTTTAGAGTATTTTGAGTATTATGAAGATTATGAAGAACTCACAGGTAGTCAGCAGGGATTTTATGACTATTTAATGCAAACAAAGATTGGTGATAAGCTTGCAAACGAAGATGGAACAGTGGTAGAAATTAAAACTCAGTTTAATGATTATATTAAGAAATACCTTGCGGATAATGGGTTGGTTATGGATTCTTTTATCCCAGCCGATTTGAATAATGATAGTAATTATGAAATAGTGGCGATAACAACATCAGGTGTAGTTCTTGTATTTGCAGAAAATGCTAATGGCAACATGTCAGTATCTAAAGTTGATAATACAAATATCTATGATAAATATGTAACAGTTACAGAGAGTAATCCAACAAACTGTCTAGGAACAAACATATCGCTTGCTACACATCCATCTTATGAAGACAAGTTGATCTTGATACATTATTCGGAATTTGTATTAGTTGATAACACAGAGTATGAAGTGTCTAATAACTATCAAGTTAGAGAAGATTGGGTGGAATTTGAATCGATGTATTATTATCAATTCAATACGAATGGTGATTTGGTTTTAGTAGGGAAATTTGATTCTTTAGTAGAGTATCCAATAAATCCAGATTTTAATGAAGAGTATGGTTCGGGTATGGGAAATGCTTGCTTCGTTAATGATGTAAGAGTGTTTTCAAGTGATTATATTGAGGCTAAAGAGTTATATGGTCGTGCAGACTTTGAGAGATATCGTATACTTGAAAGATACATGCAACAATAATTATATGATTGTCAACATGTTAGAAAACGTCTAAAATTTGTAATTTTGGAGGAAATAATGAGAAAAAATTTTGGGGCAAAAGCCTGTGTATATCCACAACCGGTATTTATTATTGGAAGCTATGATGAAAATGGTGTTCCAAATGCAATGAATGCAGCATGGGGAGGAATTAGTGAAAGTACAGAGATTAGTATTTGCGTGGACTCTGAGCATAAGACAATGAAGAATATTTTGGCGAAAGGCGCATTTACAGTTAGTATGGCAGATGCTGCACATGTAAAGGAATGTGATTATGTAGGTGTGGTATCAGGAAAAGATGTTCCTAACAAGGTGGAAAAAGCGGGATTTCACGCAGTAAAGGCAGAGTTTGTTGATGCACCTATTTTTGAAGAACTTCCAATGGCATTAGAATGTAAACTCTTAAGCTATGACGAAGAGAGTTGTCGTTTAGTGGGTGAGATTGTGAATGTAAGTGCCGATGAACGTGTGCTTGGAGAAGATGGAAAAGTAGATCCAGCGAAGCTTTTGCCAATTACCTATGATTCCATGAATCATGCATATCTTGTATTAGGGCAAAAGGTTGGCAATGCATTTAAGGATGGATTTGAGTTAAAATAAATTCAAATCCTACAATTCTTAAAATAATAAAAGCATCTGAAGATATATTCTCCAAATGCTTTGTTGGTTGTTAAAATAAATCGCTATGAGTGCCTGTTCTCACTAAATATAAATATAATTCGTCTCCGTTAATTTGATATATAAGTAACCAATCTGGCTCTACATGGCACTCTCTATATCCATTCCAATTACCAGATAATGCGTGGTCTTTATATTTTTCGTCTAAAGTATTTCCGCTTGCCAATTCCTTAATAACAAAATTTATTTCAGATAAATCCAAGCCACGCTTTTTAGCAAGTTTTAAGTCCTTCTTAAATGATGTGGACATTCGTATTTCATACTTCATCTTCTGCAAATATCTCCTCAAACATTGTATCTACATTATCGTATGTTTTCCAAGGCAATTCTGGATGAGCTTGCATAAATTCAATTTCCCATTTCGCTTGCCATGTTTCAATATTATACGGTTCTCCCATTGAAGGTTTGAATGGCAATGCCTGTTCTCTTACAGCCTGTTTTGCAGCAAGTGTGAAAAAAGTTGTTAAATCCATTCCAAGATTAGACATTAAATCTTGCAATTGGCTCTTTAGTTCTTCATCAATTCTCATAGTTATATTTGTGTTTGCCATAATATCACTCCTCCCTTCATCTATATTATAATATCCACTTTCTCTCTTGTCAATACATTGTTATAACAATGCACATAAAAGTCTAAAATTATCGTGACTTTATTCCGATTCACGAAGAATTGAATACAAATCCATCACTGCTTCACAGATGTTTTCTTTCATATCAAAACTTGGTAAATCTTCCTCATGCTCTTTAATCTACTGTTTTACTTTCTTTACATCTTCATCGGCAAGATGCACTGTATAATATCTTTTCCCAATTACTTCTATTTCCATTCCCATAATAGTTGAATGACCCGCCCCCCAAATAGTGTATTGTTCAACAAAACAGAGTCTGATTAACGCGTACCGAATTTCGGTACAAAATCATATCGAATGTTTGATATAGTATTGAACATATGTTATATATTTGATATAACATACATAGAAAGGAAGGTTTCTATGTTAAAGGATTTATTGCAAAAAAAACAAATCGATATATGCATTGGCGAAGGAATGTGGAGCACAATATGCTTCAATTCATAATTTAGTAACCTTTTTGCAGTAGGGGGGAATACATATGTATGTAAATGGTATTATAGAACAGCGTCGCGAACAGTTTGTGAGAGAGAATTTGTTGTCCGACGATTTTTTGGATTTTATTAAAAAAAACAATATTCCATTTGAAACGCTAATATCCTATTATCGATGTGCAATAATGGAAGTTGAAACCAAGTTAAAGGTGTTAAATGAACAATATGCCTTGCGTTATG
>CAYPAM010000175.1:0-3675 GCA_964408715.1 uncultured Lachnobacterium sp. | reverse complement strand
TTCTAGCAGAAAGCTCTTTAAGGACTATGGCATTTTCCTATAACAAACACGGCAGAGGGAGGCGGTGGCAAGCTGGATTATAAGAAAATATAAAAAAAGCTGTTGCGCCACGGATTTTGGGAAAATCCATTTTGCAACAGCCTAATTTGTGCCTTATTTTGTCAACAGCAGCATAATCTCATTGCTTCTCTTTACGAACTTGGTCATTGCATCCACAGATAATGGCTGGTTCTGCAATACTGCCAGATCGTAGAGCTGTTCTGCAAACATTGGAACATGTTCGCTGTCCTTGTTTTCTAAGATGTATTTTACAAGCGCGTTGTTTGCGTTGAGAGTCAGTGTCTGGTCTGCGGCAAACATGCTAGGATCCATACCTCCCATGCCATGCATTGCGTACATCTTCATCATATCCTGCATACGACGACCCTCTTCGGAAAGGGTAATCACAGATGCGATGCTGTCATTTTTCAAGCTTTCCACCTGAATGGTGAGACGGTCGTTGTGGATGACATTCTTGAATACCTCGCTAAGAGTTGCAGTTGCATCAGTTAGGTCTTCAGCAGATTCTGCCTTTAAGGATTCGGTCAGGTCTGCGTCAATTCTCATGAAACGATAGTGTTCGTTTCTCATCTCGAGCTGTGAGATGAAGGAGGTATCGATATTGTGGTTAAGGATAACCGCGTTCATACCCTGCTCCTTGAAGAGATTGATGTACTGTCCCTGCTGATTTACATCGGTTACGTAGTAGACAGTCTTGCGCTCATCTTTATATTCATCCTTAGATGCGTCATCCGTATCTATATCAACATCATCAGTAACAACCTCGGCTTCGACAACTTCACCATCATCTGTCTTTGCGTCAGAGGCTTCTGCTGCTTCCACTGGCTTCAGTAGCTCTGGAAGCGTCTGGTATTGGTCGTTGATATCTTTAAAAAGGATATAGTCATTCATCTTGTCGCAGAACTTCTCATCCTTTAAGCAACCGAATTTGATGAATGGGCTGATGTCATCCCAGTATTTTTCATAAGATTCCTTCTCTGTCTTGCACATACCGATGAGCTTGTCAGCCACCTTCTTGGTGATGTACTCAGAGATTTTCTTTACGAAGCCATCATTCTGAAGTGCGCTTCTGGATACGTTCAGTGGAAGGTCCGGGCAGTCGATAACGCCCTTTAATAACATCAGGAATTCTGGAATAACTTCCTTGATGTTGTCTGCTATAAATACCTGATTGTTGTATAGTTTGATGGTTCCTTCAATCGAATCGTACTCGGTGTTAATCTTAGGGAAGTAGAGGATACCCTTTAAGTTGAATGGGTAGTCCATATTCAGGTGAATCCAGAAGAGTGGTTCCTTGTAATCTAAGAATACCTTGCGATAAAATGCCTTGTATTCCTCATCGGTACATTCGTTTGGATTTTTTGCCCAAAGTGGCTGGGTGTCATTGAGTGGAACAGGGCGTTTTACGATTTTGAGCTTCTCCTTTGCAGGAGATACTTCAATGATTTCCTTAGTTCCGTCTTCGTTTTCTTTTTCCTCGGTCTTGGCAGCTTCATGGATTTCTTCAACGACCTCGTCGGTGTCCAGTTTGTCTGCCTTGTCGATGGTTTCATACTGTGTTTCGGCATTCGCCTTGCTTAAGTAGATTTCCGTTGGCATGAAAGAGCAGTACTTCTCGATAACTTCCTTTGCACGGTATTCGTTGGCAAACTCCAGGCAGTCCTCATTGAGATACAGGGTGATTTCGGTACCAACAACATCGCGAGTGCCGTCGGTCATGTCGAATTCTGTACCACCGTCACATGACCAATGAACAGGTGTTGCACCTTCTTTATAAGAAAGTGTATCGATGGTTACTTCATCTGCTACCATGAATGCAGAGTAGAAGCCGAGTCCGAAGTGACCGATAATCTGGTCATCGTTGGATTTGTCCTTGTACTTTTCGATAAAATCTGTTGCGCCGGAAAATGCAATCTGGTTGATGTATTCTTCCACTTCATCCCCAGTCATACCGAGACCATTGTCGATGAATTTGATGGTTTTATCCTCCGGACTTACGATAACCTGAATCTTTGCTTTGTAGTCGGCCGGAAGAGCATATTCGCCCATCATGTCGAGCTTTTTCAACTTAGTGATGGCGTCGCAGCCATTGGAGATTAATTCTCTGTAGAAGATATCGTGGTCAGAATAAAGCCACTTCTTGATAATAGGAAATAGATTTTCGCTGTCGATTGACAGGCTTCCGTGTTTGTTTGCCATAATGTGGTACTCCTTTTCTATATAATCTATGTTGAGAGCTGTTCCGGGAACAACTCAAAAAATCATACTAAGATGATAAATCCGCAAAAAATAAAAGTCAACACAAAATTAGCACTCTTTTAGATTGAGTGCTAACAAAATGCCGTAAAGCCTGTAAAATCAAGCCTTTTAAAAAATCTTAAATGTTTATAAACTGTGCAAAATATAGACAAAGAATAGCGAAAATGGTATGATATAGCCGATATAGAGACAGAATAAATCAAAAAGGAAAGAATTAGGAATATGAAAAGAATTGTTTCGGTTGTACTCGCAATTGTTATGGTGCTTGGTGTTATGGCCTGTGGCGCAAACAACAATAATAATACGGAAGAAACACAAAACTCACAGGCAGAAAACAGTAGCCAGCAGGAATCCGAATCCGAATCGGAGTATGTGCTTTTGATTACATCTGCAAAAGAGATTCTGGATGCAGTATGGGCAACCTATGAGGAAGAGGAAAAGTTCGTGGTGGTTGGTGGACACTATGAGAATTTTACGGATGGTGCACCGGCTGTTTATGACATGACGAAGCTGGAGGATTTGGAGGCATCATTCTGTTTCCCCAAGGAGAATGTCACACATATAGATGATGTTGCGACATTACAGCATGGGATGATAGCGAATAATTTCTCTGCCGCAGCATATCATGTAACAGATGACGCGAATATGCAGGCGCTGATGGATGATATTACGAATATGACAACGAATAATCAATGGCTCTATGGAAGACCGGAACAGCTGGTAATTATTACAGTGGGCGAGGATTATTTTGTCACAGCATTTGGTAGTGCTGAGATAGTTGAGAACTTTAAAAACAAGCTTCTGGGACTGTACCATGAGAA
This sequence comes from uncultured Lachnobacterium sp., assembly GCA_964408715.1. GTDB lineage: Bacteria > Bacillota > Clostridia > Lachnospirales > Lachnospiraceae > Roseburia. The sequence continues at coordinate 535 of CAYPAM010000175.1, read as the reverse complement.
ACCGGTGCTGTGGGTAGATGAAGAGCTGTAGGGTTTTTACAAAATATAAATACCATGGAAAAAAATAACAACTTTCTCTTGACAGATGGAAACTATAGTGCTAATCTTTCTATGGGTTAGATTTGACTAATCCTTGTTCGTGCTGTAGGAGGATATAACAGAATGACATTATTAGAAGCACAAGAAGGAGAAGAATATATTATAAAAGACATTAGTACAGATGATGAAGAATTAGATTCATTTCTCTTTACGTTAGGATGTTACAGCGGAGAGCCTATTACAGTTGTTTCTCGTAAAAAAGGCGGCTGCGTAGTATCTATCAAAGATGGAAGATATAATATTGATAATCTTTTGGCAGAAGCTATTATTGTCTAATGAACAGAGGGGTATATATATAAAGAATGTGTATCGCGTTCTTTATATATTTTTTGCACAATGGTTAGTTGCGTCTATCTGTGATTAGGCGTGCATGACCATTATATAATAAGTATGAAAGCAAATGTTTTAATGCAGGAGGAAATCTAAAATGAGAATT
>CAYPAM010000174.1:0-3699 GCA_964408715.1 uncultured Lachnobacterium sp. | reverse complement strand
GTGGTGAATGCCAGACATCTTGCCAGTCAGCTTGCAAGACATCTTGTACAGTAGGAAACCAGACCTGCGAAAACAATAAATAATAGTTAAGAACTTCAAAAACATCGCAAAGATGCTAACAAGCTTGCTTGAGTGAGCATCGTTGCGATGTTTTTTACTTTTTGGTGGAACGCCCAAAATGAGCAAAAGCATCTTCGAAAGAAGATGTTTTTCTGCGCATGCAGAAAATTTTGCGAAGGTTGGATTACCGTTCGTAGTATGAATTTTAGGAGGAATAAAACGTGGTACATCAGTATAAAAACAATGGCTACAACATTGTATTGGATGTGAACAGCGGTGCAATTCATGTGGTAGATGATATCTCTTATGATGTCATTGCACTTTTTGAAGAGAACACATCAGACGAAATCGTAAATAAGCTGCAGGACAAGTATTCTGCGGAAGAGATAAAGGAAGCAATTGAGGAGGTGCAGGCGCTCAAGGACGAAGAAGCGCTCTTTACAGAGGATGCGTATGAGAACTATATCATGGACTTTAAAAAACGTCCGACAGTAGTAAAAGCTCTTTGTTTACACATTGCACATGACTGTAACCTTGCTTGCAAATACTGTTTTGCAGAGGAAGGCGAATATCATGGAAGACGCGCCCTTATGGATTATGAGACAGGTAAGCAGGCGCTTGATTTCCTGATTGCCAATTCGGGCTTAAGAAGAAACTTAGAGGTAGACTTCTTCGGTGGAGAACCACTCATGAACTGGGATGTCGTAAAACAGCTTGTGGCTTACGGCCGTGAGCAGGAGAAGCTGCATGACAAGCATTTCCGTTTTACATTGACAACCAACGGAGTACTTTTGAATGATGAAGTAATGGAATTTGCCAATAAGGAAATGGACAACGTGGTACTTTCTATTGATGGTAGAAAAGAAGTTCATGATATGATGCGTCCATTTAGAAAAGGTGCAGGAAGCTATGATTTAATCGTTCCAAAATTCCAGAAGCTTGCAGAAAGCAGAAATCAGAATCGTTACTATGTACGTGGCACGTTTACACATCACAATCTTGATTTTTCGAAGGATGTGCTTCACTTAGCAGATCTTGGATTCAAGCAGATTTCGGTGGAGCCGGTAGTTGCACAGGATACCGATGATTATGCGCTTCGAGAAGAGGATTTACCAATTCTTTTTGAGGAATACGATAACCTTGCTGCAGAGATGGTTCGTCGTAAAAAGGAAGGTAATGACTTCAACTTCTTCCACTTCATGATTGATCTTGAGGGTGGTCCATGTGTAGCAAAGCGTCTCAGTGGATGTGGTTCCGGTACAGAGTACCTGGCAGTAACTCCTTGGGGTGACTTATATCCGTGCCATCAGTTTGTTGGCAATGAGAAGTTCCTTATGGGTAACGTATGGGACGGCGTAAAAGCTACAGAGATTCGTGATGAGTTCAAGTGCTGTAACGTATATGCAAAAGAAAAATGCAGAAGCTGCTTCGCAAAATTCTACTGTAGTGGTGGATGTGCAGCAAATTCATATAATTTCCATGGTAAGATTACCGATGCTTACGATATCGGATGTGCGCTTGAGAAGAAGCGTGTGGAATGTGCAATTATGATTAAGGCCGCAGAAGCGGACATGGAATAACTGTCAGTAGAGTGGAAAGGAAGTACGAGATGAAAAAGAATAAAGGAATTGTAGTAATTCTTGTCCTTTTGGCACTTATGGTAGGACTCGGCGCGTATGCGGTAAATATCCTAAACGCAACGAGTGCAAAGGAGGATAATGGGATTACATTAGGCTTGGATTTATCGGGTGGTGTTTCTATTACCTACAAGATTGTGACGGAGAATCCAAGTGACACAGATATTGCAGATACCATTGCAAAGCTGGAGGAGCGTGCAGAGAACTACAGCACAGAGTATGCAGTATATCAGGTGGGCGATGACCGTATCACCGTTGAGATTCCTGGTGTGTTCGATGCCAATGCGGTGTTGGAAGAGCTGGGAAGTCCTGGAAAGCTGTACTTTATTGTAGAGGAAAATGAAAAGGGCGCAGCAAATTACTCCTATGATTATGACAAGAACGAATATGTTCTTGAATTTGAGTTAGAAGAGCTGATTGAAAATGGTTCGGTTATTCTGACAGGCTCCGATGTGAAATCTGCCAGTGCGATGTATCAGACCAATTCATATGGTGCGAAGGAACCGATTGTAAGCTTAACATTTACCGATGAGGCAGCAGCTATTTTTGCCGAGGCAACCGCAGAGGCAGCAGCAGTCCGTGGAAGCATTGGTATCTATTATAATGACCATTTTGTTTCTGTTCCAACAGTAACGGAAGCAATTGAAGGTGGCTCCTGTGTTATCTCCGGACAATCGGATTATGCAGAGGCAAATGAGCTTGCAACCTTCATCCGTATTGGTGCGATTAACCTGGAGTTAGAAGAGCTTGAGTCTAACGTAGTTGGAGCACAGCTCGGCAGTGAAGCATTGTCAAGCAGTATTCTTGCGGCAACGATTGGTCTTGTGCTGGTTATGCTGTTTATGATTGTCATGTATCGTTTGCCGGGTGTTGTATCAGCAATTGGTCTGGCTATCTATACCTTTGGTGTAGTGGTGATTGTTCAGGCTTTTGAAATCACACTTACCCTGCCTGGAATCGCGGGTATCATCCTCGGTATCGGTATGGCGGTAGACGCAAATGTTATTACTTTTGCACGTATTCGCGAGGAAATCGCACAGGGACACTCTCCTTATGCAGCGATTCGCGATGGCTACCAAAAGGCAATGTCTGCAATTGTGGATGGTAACGTGACTACTTTTATTGCAGCGATTGTGCTGGTAATCTTAGGCTCAGGAACAGTAAAAGGTTTTGCGTATACCCTGATTATCTCTATCCTGCTGTCCATGTTGACAGCTATGGTGATTGCAAAATACGTGATGCAGGCGTTTTATGCAGTCGGTTTTAAGGATGAGAAATGGTATGGTCGTGCAAAAGAGAGAAAGACGATTGATTTCTTAAAGCATAGAGTCATCTATTTCTTGATTTCACTCGTAATTATTCTGGCTGGTGTAGGCGGTATGATTTATTATGGTCAGACAACCGGCAAGGAGTTTAACTATGGCATCGAATTTGCCGGCGGTACTTCGACAACAGCAGACTTCGGCAAGGAATATACAATAGAGGAAATTGAAAAAGAAATCATTCCATATGTGAGCGAGATTACAGGCGATTCGGCGATACAGGCGACAAATGTAGATGAGACAACAGAGATTGTTTTAAAAACAAGAACACTTACCTTAGAAGAACGCGAAGCGATGGCGACTATGCTGGTAGAGAAGTTCGGTGTGGCAGAGGATTCGATTACAACCCAGAGTATCAGCTCGACAATTAGTGGAGAGATGCGACAGGATGCCGTGATTGCAGTAGTTGTAGCATGTTTCTTCATGTTGATATATATTCGTATCCGTTTCAAGGATTTGCGTTTTGCAACAAGCGCAATTATTGCACTTGTGCATGACGTGCTGGTAGTGCTTGCGGCATACGCATTGGTTCGAATTACTGTGGGTAATACACTGATTGCATGTGTACTTACCATTGTGGGTTATTCGATTAACGATACAATCGTTATCTTTGACCGTATCCGTGAGAATATGGCAGGAATTGAGAAACCAACCAAGGAACAGATATATGAGATTGCAAA
>CAYPAM010000173.1:0-3705 GCA_964408715.1 uncultured Lachnobacterium sp. | reverse complement strand
TTAGACCGGGAGATGAGCTTTTGTCACCAGTTGGAAAGCCATATGATACCTTGGAAGAGGTCATTGGCATTCGTCCATCCGTAGGCTCTCTTTCAGAGTACGGAATCACTTATGCACAGGTGGATTTGCTTCCAGATGGTGGATTTGACTGGGATGGAATCAAGAATGCAATCAACGAGAAGACAAAGCTCGTAACCATTCAGCGTTCCAAAGGCTATGCGACCCGCCCAACACTTTCCGTAGATAGAATTGGTGAATTAATCACCTTTATCAAAAACATCAAACCAGATGTTATCTGCATGGTAGATAACTGCTATGGCGAGTTCGTAGAAGAGAAGGAGCCGCTTGAGGTTGGAGCAGACATGATTGTAGGGTCTTTAATCAAGAATCCGGGTGGTGGACTTGCACCAATCGGCGGATATATCTGTGGTAAAAAGGAATGCGTGGAAAATGCCGCATACAGACTGACCTCGCCGGGACTTGGCAAAGAAGTCGGTGCATCCCTCGGCGTTATTCAGTCCTTCTATCAGGGATTTTTCCTTTCTCCAACCGTTACAGCCGGAGCATTAAAGGGAGCAATTTTTGCTGCAAATATATACGAGAAATTAGGCTATAAGGTAGTACCAAACAGCACAGAAAGCCGTCATGATATCATTCAGGCAGTAGAATTCGGTAACAGGGATGCTATGTGTGCATTCTGCGAAGGAATTCAGGCTGCTGCACCGGTAGACAGCTATGTAACACCAGAACCATGGGCAATGCCGGGGTATGATAGTGATGTTATTATGGCGGCAGGCGCGTTTGTGCAGGGTTCCTCTATCGAATTATCGGCAGACGGCCCGGTAAAAGAGCCTTATGCGGTATATTTTCAGGGTGGATTAACCTGGTATCATGCAAAGCTTGGAATCCTTATGAGTTTACAGAAACTTTACGAGCGTAACCTTGTGAAGTTGAACGAAATATGCTAAAATTAAATGATTGAATTTATTGTTTTTGATGTATACGCCTGGGGAGAATGGAAAGGAATATATGTCAGAACACATTACAATGAAAAATCTACCAGAATCCGAGAGACCATATGAGAAGTTTTTAAGGTACGGAGAGGAACAATTATCGGACGCAGAGCTTTTGGCCATCATACTTAAGACTGGAACTGCGAAGGAGAATTCGTTGGAGATAGCCCGAAGAATATTGCAGGGGAACCACAATAATCTCTTGAATCTCTATGATTTATCCTACAGAGATTTGATGAAGCTTCCCGGTATCGGGCGGATAAAGGCCATTCAGCTTAAGGCAGTGGCAGAGTTGTCCAGAAGAATCGCCAGAACCAATAGTGGCTATCAGCTACGTATGGACAAGCCTTTTGCCGTTGCGGATTACTATATGGAACAGCTACGGCACCGAAAGGACGAAGTGCTTATGTGTGCATTTTTTGATGCAAAATGCGTTTTTCTAGGAGATGTTGTAATCTCCAAGGGCAGTGTGCGATATGCATATGTATCGCCGAGAGAAATCTTTCGGTATGCCTTTGATTATAACGCCGTGCAGTTCGTGCTGATTCATAATCATCCAAGCGGAGACCCTACCCCAAGTCAGGATGATATACTGATTACGAACCGGATAGAAAAGGGCGCACAGATATTAGAGCTGGAGATGGTAGATCACATCATTATTGGAGACAATAGGTATTATAGTTTTTACGAAAACAAGCAACAATAAAAAGAGGAGAATCACTATGAACAACAATGTCTATGGTATTGATCTTGGAACCTGTAATTTCAAAGTATTTTGCAAAGCAACAGGAAAGATTTTAAAAGAAAAGAATACGGTTGCAATCATCAACAAGAACGAAATCTATGCGTATGGTGATGCAGCTTATGCTATGTATGAGAAGGCTCCTGAATCCATTCAGGTTGTTTTCCCTGTTGTAAGTGGTGTTATTGCTGATTATAACTTCCTGCAAACAATGATTATTACTTTTTTGGAAGAGAAAATGAAAAGTAAAATCCGTGGCTCAGAATTTGTTGTAGCCGTTCCAACAGATATTACAGATGTTGAAAAGCGTGCATTTTACGATATGTTTTACAAGAACAAGCTTCGTCCAAAGAACATCCTTCTTTGCGAGAAACCAATTGCAGATGCCGTAGGTCTTGGAATCGACGTAAACCAGCCAACAGGTGTTATGGTCGTTGACATGGGCGCAGATACAACGGAGATTTCCATCATCTCTATGGGCGGTCTTGTACTTAGTGATTTGTTGCATTTTGGCGGAAATCGAATCGATGAAGCGATTATAAGCTACATTCGTAAGGAATTTAACCTTGTCATTGGTCAGAAGACTGCGAAGGCATTAAAAGAAACCATCGGTTCCGGACTTCCTGGACGTACGGAATCCATGAAGGTTGTTGGACGCGATCTTGTTAGCGGACTTCCAATCGAAATGGAAATAAGTGCACAGGTTGTGTATGAAGCCATGAAAAATAACCTAGAATCTATTTGTACCTCCATCAAAATGATTCTTGAGAGAACTCCACCTGAATTAGCAAAGGATATCATTCATTCCGGTATCTATATTACAGGTGGCGGCTCTATGATTCATAATCTGGATAAATTGTTTGAAGAAATAACAAATATTAAAGTGAATACCACTGATGCACCGGAAGAGAGTGCCGTACGTGGTCTGGTAAAAATCGTTTCTGACTCTAAGTTTAGAAAACTGCCTTTTACCATCAAGAAATAATGAGGTTTTATGAGAAAGTTTCGGAATATCAAGAAAAAACAATTAGAAACCAAATATATGCTCTTAATCTTATCCATTGTGTGCGTTTTGGCAATATTCAGTAGCCTTGTATTTAACATTAATGGTGGCCCGCTTAAGACCGTTGCAGGATATATATTTGTTCCAATGCAGCAAGGAATTAACAATGCCGGAGAGTGGCTTTTTGATAAGGCGAATGATTTTCGTACCTTGTCCGAGGTGTTAGAGGAAAATGACGAATTGAAAGCACAGGTCGATGAATTACAGCAGCTTCTCAATAGCATGAACCTCGACCAATACGAATTGGAGAATCTTAGAGAATTACTCGCCTTGGATGAGAAATATCCGACCTATGAGAAGATTGCCGCAAGTGTAATAGCAAAGGATAGCGGTAATTGGTTCTCGACATTTACCATTAATCGAGGCAGTGATGATGGAATTGCTGTAGGGATGAACGTCATTGCAGGCAGCGGGCTTGTTGGCATTGTTACCGATGTTGGTCCGAATTATGCCAAGGTTCGCAGTATTATTGATGATTCCTCCAATGTGAGCGCAATGATTGCCACAACAGGGGACAACTTCAATGTAAACGGCAATCTACAGACAATGAATGAATCCATGGTAATAGAGTTTTCTGGTCTTAGAGACGATGATGACGAGGTGGCGGTTGGAGACCCAGTAGTTACCTCCTATGTATCTGACCAGTATCAGCAAGGGATTTTAATTGGATACATCTCCAGCATTGAGATGAACTCAAATAATTTGACCAAAACAGGAACCATAAAGCCTGTTGTTGATTTTGAACATATGGAAGATGTATTTGTAATTATTAAGCTGAAAGAAACAGGTGAATAATATGTTAAGGAAATTTATTTTATTTGCCATTATCTGTATATGCTATGTCCTGCAAACCACAACCTTCCAGTATCTTTCCTTCGGCAACATTT
>CAYPAM010000172.1:0-3709 GCA_964408715.1 uncultured Lachnobacterium sp. | reverse complement strand
AAGGCGTTCGTAACGTTCGTACAGAGATGGATGTTCCACCTTCAAGAAAAGCAAAACTCTTTATCGTTTCTGAGGACGAAGCACTTCGTGCAACCTTCGAAAACAATAAGGAAGTATATGTAAATCTTGCATTTACAAGTGAAATTGCTGTTCAGGCAGATAAGGCCGGTATTGAAGATAGTGCAGTATCTGTAGTGATTCCGGGAGCGGTTGTTTATCTTCCATTGGAAGACCTGGTTGACCTTGAAAAAGAAAGAGAACGTCTTACAAAAGAGAAAGAAAAACTGGAGAAGGAGCTTGCCCGTTCAAAAGGAATGCTTTCTAATGAACGTTTCTTAAGCAATGCAAAGCCGGAAAAGGTTCAGGAAGAAAAAGACAAGCTCGCAAAATACGAACAAATGATGGCACAGGTTGAAGAAAGACTTGCGCAGATGTAGTATATAATGGTAAAATTAAAGCACGAATACCCATTATCTTGGGGATTCGTGCTTATTTTTATGAGTGGGGTAAACATGGAAGTTACACTTAAGAGAGAACCAAAGGTTAGAATTTCATATGATGAAATGGAAGCGTATCTGATTCTCCCAGAACCACTGTTGGAAGAAGGGTATGAGCTTGAGCAGGTTATGGCTTCTGTCGACAAGGCAGGCGTGAAGATTAATCTTGATAAAGACAAGATTGCCGCTATGGTGGAAGAAAGGTACTATAACCGCGAATGCTTAATTGCGAAGGGAATCCCGGTAGAAGATGGCGTTGATGGATATTTTGACTTTAAGTTTAATTTAGACTTTAACAAAAAGCCAACTCATAGACCGGATGGAACGGTAGACTACTGGAGTATTCATTCTATCGAGCTGGTAGAAGAAGGTCAGATTATCGCAGAATATATTGAGCCTATTCAGGGCAAGAATGGAATGAACGTCAAGGGTAAGTTTATCATGGCCAAGAAGGGACGTCCATTGCCTCCGCTTACTGGAAAAGGCTTTGACCGTTCGATGGACAACAAGACCTATACGGCAACTCTGACGGGAAAGATTGAGATGCAGAATAATCGCATCATGATTTCACAGGTGCATGAGGTGCATGGTGATGTAGGCTTGACGACAGGTAATATTGATTTCCGTGGTGATGTTATCATTCACGGTAACGTTCCAACAGGTGCGGTTATCAAGGCAACAGGAAGCGTAACGATTGATGGAACAGTAGAAGGCTGTCTAATTGACGCGAATAAGGATGTCATTATCCGAGGTGGTATGCTTGGTGGGGGAAAAGGCATGATTAAGACGCGTGGCAATCTGCATGCGAAGTTCTTGCAGTATGCGACAGTACAGGCAGAAGGATTGGTAGAGACCGATTCCCTGATTAACTGTGTCATCAATTCCAATGATAAGGTATACCTGCGTGGAAAGCACGCCAGCGTCGTTGGTGGTATTATTCATGCGGCAAGAGGTGTTGAGGCATTCAACTTTGGCAATGAGCTGGGTGTGAAGACAGAGATTTTCGTAGGGGTAAACTGGGAAGTAAAAAGACAGCTTACCTATCACGAGAACTGTGTCGCAGAGGCAGAAAGCATCATTGAGAAAATCAATCAGGGACTGCAACAGTTAGAAGAAGCTGCAGAAGCACAGGGGCTGAATACAAACAATGACCCTCGAAAAGCATCACTTCTTCGTACCAAGATTGTGAAGCAGGCAGACCTCGCAAACCATACACAGGCCTTGAACAATATGAGCAAGCTTGTAGAGACTGCGCATGGCGCATCTATCAAAGTATTGCACGATGTATATACCGGAGTTACGGTCGGTATTAACGATGCTGTGCTTTCGATTAAGGAAAATCAACAGTCGGTTGCTTTTTTTGAAAGAGACGCGCGCGTTGTTATGTTTTCGATGAAGGACGACCTGGTTGGGTAGTTTGAACATGTCGAATAATGCGACATTTTTAAGAAAACTTCATATTTTTTTACTTGAATATCTAAGCCACTACGTTATAATAAAAAAGATGAGTAGTGGCTTTAAATTTGAAATCCGCGATAGGATAAGAGGAGCGAAATAAGATGATTAATTTTGAAGAAGAATTAAAGAACTTTAGACCATCTCTTGAAGTAGAGGAGGCTGAAGCAGCAATATATAACCATGATTTGACAGATGTAACAGATATTTTGAAACAGATGATGAGCGAGATGAAACAGAACAACAATTCGTTCTAGAAGAGGAGCTTCTATGATTTGCTATAAATGTAATCACGAGGCAGGAAAAGAAGAAGTATGTCCAATGTGTGGAGCGAACCTTTCTGTTTTTCAAAAAGCAATTCGTTTGTCGAATATGTGTTACAACGACGGATTGCAGAAGGCAGAGGTGCGTAACCTGTCTGGTGCAATAATTAGTTTGAAAAAAAGTTTAAAATTCAATAAATACAACATCGATGCAAGAAACCTTCTTGGTCTCGTATATTATGAGATGGGTGAGACGGTGGACGCATTGAGTGAGTGGGTAATCAGCAAGAGTTATCAGGAAGAGGATAACATTGCTGGCAAATACCTCGATGAGATTCGCCAGAATCGTGGAATGTTGGACTCCAACAACCAGACCATCAAGAAGTATAACCAGGCATTATTATACTGCAGACAGGATAGCCGTGACCTTGCGATTATCCAGTTGAAGAAGGTGCTTGCCCTGAATCCGAATCTGGTAAAAGGACATCAGCTTCTGGCACTTTTGTATATGCAGGAGGACAAGCTTGACCTGGCGAAGAAGTCGCTTCGTAGTGCGGGGAAAATCGATGCGAACAACACCATCACACTCCGTTACCTAAAGGAAGTTAATCTTCGACTGAAGGAGAAGAGCACTGGCAAGAAGAAAAAGGAAGACGACTTAATCTCATACCAGAGTGGTAACGAAACCATCATCATGCCAAGGCGTTTTCAGGAGTCTTCACTGGGCTCTACGATAGCATATGTTCTGATTGGACTTATCGTAGGTGCTGCAATCACAGGCTTTTTGATTGTTCCAGAGATTCAGAAAAATGCAAAGGTAGAATTGGAGAAGGCGAAGGTAGAGATGACAGAAGCTCTAAGCAGCAGCAATCAGGCGATTGCGGACAAGGAATCCCAGATTGCGATACTTCGCGCGGAGCTTGAAGCTGCCTTGGCAGAAGAAGAGGTTCTTCCGGAACAGCTAGTGGCATATGATATGCTCTTAAGTGCCTTCGTAGCATATACCAGCGAGGATTACATCCTGACCGGAACGAATCTGAATCTGGTGGATGTAAGTCAGTTGACGGATGATGCAAAGGCGATGTACAATACCTTGTGGAGCCAGATTGCGGAAGAATACTACGCAACGCTTTACAGTACCGGATATGCAAGCTACAAGGATAAGGATTATGTGGCAGCCGCTACCAATCTTCAGATTGTTGTAGATTCCAATATCGACTACGAAGCCGGATACGCCGCTTATTATCTCGCACAGTCTTATCGTAAGGCAGGCGATATTGAGTCTGCGCGCCAGTATTACCAGTATGTAATCGATACCTACCCTGGCACGGAACGTGCGAAGACTTCGAAGAAGTACGTTAATGCAGAAGCCTAATAAAATATAGCAAACACAAAAGACGTGAGGATTTTTTCCTTGCGTCTTTTTTGCTTTATAGGAGATTCCTATAAAGCAAAAAGACGCTCCGCTAAGGATGCGCACCTCGCGGAGAGGAA